>NZ_JBHZPG010000036.1:0-57195 GCF_042788005.1 Peribacillus sp. YIM B13472 | reverse complement strand
CATGTATTAGGCACGCCGCCAGCGTTCGTCCTGAGCCAGGATCAAACTCTCCGAAGAAATGTTTGACTTGCTCATTTTGCTTTTTTGATAGTGTGTGCTCACTTAAAATTTAACGTTGGCGCTTTGTTTTGTTCAGTTTTCAAAGAGCAATATCTTTCGGAACAGCTTATTTATAATAACATTTTCATTACTGCAAGTCAACAACTTTTTTAAAACTTTTTAAAAGTTTGTAATCTGTTTGCAACTCGTTCGTAACGACAGATATAAATATAACACCATTACGTTAACCGCGCAATACTTTTTTAAAAGTTTTTTTGGGATAACGTTGTTTTTATTTCAAGCCCTAGAATCCTTTCTATTAAAAGACATGAAATTATAATAAAAAAACAAAAGCCGAATGGGACATACCAGGATCATGAGCTACGCCCAATGATCCCAGCCATCCGAATTCGGCCTGCAATCAATATTCATTTTGCTTATATTAGCGATGTCTCATTAACGGGAATAACAGGACGTCACGTATAGACGGAGAATTGGTCAATAGCATAACCAAACGGTCAACACCAATTCCAAGTCCGCCAGTTGGCGGCATTCCATATTCTAACGCCTCCAAGAAATCTTCATCCATTTCATGAGCTTCATCATTACCTTGCTCTCGCTCTTTTAATTGAGCTTCAAAGCGTTGACGTTGATCAATAGGGTCGTTTAGTTCCGTGAAGGCATTTGCATGCTCTCTACCTACAATGAATAACTCAAAACGATCTGTGAAACGGGAATCTTCCGGATTTTTCTTTGCTAAAGGAGAGATTTCCACTGGATGGCCATAGATGAATGTAGGTTGAATCAACTTATCTTCTACCTTCTGTTCAAAGAATTCATTTACGATATGGCCGAACTCCATGGATTCCTTAACTTCAATCCCATTTTCCTTAGCAAGCTGCTGGGCTTCTTCTTTACTCATTTGAGTCCAGAAGTCCACACCAGTATATTCTTTTACAGCATCAACCATGTGAAGTCGTTTCCATTCCGGCTTTAACTCTATCTCATACTCCCCATACTGGATGGTAGTCGTCCCCAGAACTTCTTGAGCGATATGGGCAATCAGGTTTTCCGTTAAACTCATGATATCTTGGTAATCCGCATATGCCTCATATAATTCGATCAATGTGAATTCAGGATTGTGTCTTGTGGATACTCCTTCATTTCTGAAAACCCGGCCAATTTCATAAACTTTCTCCAATCCGCCGACTATTAAGCGTTTTAGATGAAGTTCGATGGCAATCCTTAAATTCAAAGGCATATCCAAGGCATTATGGTGAGTAAGGAAAGGGCGTGCTGCAGCTCCACCAGCAACAGAGTGCAGTAGAGGCGTTTCCACTTCAAGGTATCCATGATCGTCCAAATACCGTCTCATGGCTTGTACAATACGACTGCGCATGATCAAGGTGTTTTTACTTTCCTCATTTGTAATTAAATCGACATAACGCTTCCGGTAACGCTCTTCAACATCCTTTAGGCCATGAAATTTATCAGGCAACGGGCGAAGCGCTTTAGCAAGGAACACATAGTCTTTAGCTTTAATGGAAAGTTCCCCGACTTTCGTTTTGAAAATAACGCCAGTTACCCCTACGATATCTCCAAGATCCGTTTGGTTGAAAATTTGGTAAGAATCTTCTCCTATGTTATCTAAACGGACGTAGATTTGGATTTGACCGCTAATATCCTGGATATGGGCAAATCCCGCTTTCCCTTTTCCACGCTTCGTCATGACACGGCCAGCGATCGTAACTTCAATTTCTTTTTCTTCAAGATCTTCTTTTTCTAATTCACCATAAGCACTGACTATCTCCTGAGTGTTATGTGTGCGCTCGAATCTGCTCCCGAAAGGGTCTTGTCCATTATCCATCATGGCCTGCATTTTATCGCGTCTTACCTGCAGTTGGTCATTCAATTCTTCATGACTCACGAAAATCATCTCCATCTTTATTAGTAAATGCCTTATATAATTAATCAGAAATTCTTTTGCATACATATTTATTCTTACATAAAGTAAAGGAATTCAACAGCTTTTTATCTTAAAACATTGTTTATGTACATATAAAAACTGCCAGGATTACTGGCAGTTTAAGATAAGCGTATTATAGGAAAATAGGAAGGTAATGTCAAACATCAGACCATTTGGATATTTTGTTGCTTCGCTTCAATATCATCAACAAGTCCATATAGAAGGCTAACAACATCTTCCCTTGTTTCACAATAATTAATCCCTTTGCGAGCCTTAGCATTCCCTTTAACACCTTTTAAATACCAAGAAGCATGCTTACGCATTTCACGAACAGCGACATTTTCATTTTTCAATGCAATTAGACGATCCATATGAAGCACGCAAACGTCCATTTTTTCACGAACGGAAGGTTCATCCATCAGTTGACCGGTTTCCAGATATTTCACAGTCCGGTAAATCATCCACGGGTTACCTAGAGCTGCACGGCCGATCATGACTCCATCAACACCCGTTTCCTTCAGCATTCTTTCCGCATCCTGTGGAGTTTCCACATCACCGTTTCCGATAAGGGGAATATTAATTGATTTCTTCACTTCACGGATGATGTCCCAGTTAGCTTTTCCTTCATACATTTGAACTCGTGTTCTGCCATGCATAGAAACAGCTTTACCGCCTGCGCGTTCAACAGCCTGGGCATTTTGAATCGCAAAAACGTGCTCATCATCCCAGCCTATGCGCATTTTCACCGTTACCGGCTTTTCAACAGCATCAACCACCGCTGAAACCATCTCATAAATTTTGTTTGGATCGAGGAGCCACTTTGCACCCGCATCACATTTAGTGATTTTAGGGACTGGACAGCCCATGTTGATATCAATGATGTCAGCATTTGTGTTTTTATCTACAAATTGTGCTGCTTCGACCAAAGATTTCTTTTCTCCGCCAAAGATTTGCAAACTTAACGGCTTTTCTCTTTCATCTATATAAAGCATATTCATCGTTCTAGCATTTTGAAGAACGATTCCCTTGTCACTGACCATCTCCGCACAAACAAGGCCAGCACCAAATTCCTTGACGGTCAAGCGGAATGCCGAGTTACAGACTCCCGCCATCGGTGCTAGCACTACCGGATTCTTCATTTCTATATTGCCTATTTTTAACACGGTGTGCCTCCTATAACATTCTTTCATTTATCCTCAGGTGGCTGAAGCTCCTCAATGGAAACATGAAGAATTTCTGCCACTTCCAGTAAAAATGCTTCTGAAGGGTTGCGGTTCCCTCGTTCGACTTCTCCCAACAAGGAAACGGAAACGCCTATTTCTTTCGCAAACCCTTCCTGGGTATAACCCTTTAACTTTCGAAAAGCGCGAATACGCCTTCCCCATTTTTCACCTTCCATAATCGAACTCCTTCTTTATCCGAAATCTGTTCAAGCAGGTCGCTCAAAGGTGCATGCATTTGCGGAAGTGATATATCAGGATCCACTTCCATTAATGGCACGATAACAAAAGCCCTCTCGTGCATACGAGGGTGCGGGACTGAAAGAATCTCTGTCTCAATATTTTCATGATTATATAACAAAATGTCAAGGTCTAAAGTACGAGGGCCCCACCTGATTTCCCTTTTTCTCCCTAATTCTTGTTCGATTTTCATACAAGCATGAAGTAATTTTTCGGGTTCTAAATCGGTTTTCACTTTAAGGACAGCATTTAAAAAACAGTCCTGATCTTCATATCCTATCGGGTCTGTTTCATATAAAGAAGAGCAGGCCACCAACTTGATATGCGGATTTTCAGACAATAATCGGAAAGCCCTTTGGAATGTTTCAAGGCGATCGCCTAAGTTCGACCCTATTGAAAGGTAAGCAATATTTACCACAATCAGCGTCCCCTTACAATCTCTATAGCAACTGAATCATAGTGACCTGCTATTGGAGGATCTGGTTTATAAACCTTCACGGTGCACGTCTCGATGGAAGAATATTCATTAAGTAATTCAGAAGCAATTTTTTCAGCAACAGCTTCCACTAACTTAAAAGGTTCTCCCTCAACAACACTTTTACACACTTCATATAACTCACCATAGTTGATTGAGTCTTCAAGGTTGTCACTCTTCCCAGCCTTGGCTAAATCAGTCTGGACGATCAAATCCACTTTAAACCGCTGACCAAGCTTCGTTTCTTCCGGAAAAACTCCATGATAACCGTAAAACTCCATTTTATTCACATATATCTTATCCATTTCATTCACCTTTTCCTAATAGAGCATCCATCATCTTTGCAGTCCGTGCCATTTCCTTCACATCATGTACACGAACCATTTGACAGCCTTGTTGAATGCCATGGCAGATCGTGGCGGCTGTTCCTTCCATCCGCTCATCAGGCGGCAGGTCCAGAACATGTCCAATCATGGACTTTCTTGATGTGGCTAGCAGTACGGGATATCCTAATGATACAAGCTTATCAAGATTCCTCATCATTTCCAAATTTAACTTTAAATCTTTCGCAAAGCCAATTCCCGGATCGAGAATGATGTTTTCATCCTTGACTCCCGAATCCTTTACCAACATGATGCTTTCGAATAAATCCTGAAGTACATCACGAACAAAATGTCCATAACTCATATTATCCCTGTTATGCATCAAGATAATCGGCACCTTATATTCCGCAGCAACCTTTGACATCAAGGAATCGGCCTTACCTCCCCAAATGTCATTTAATATATGTGCTCCCGCTTTTACAGCCGCTTCGGCTACTCTTGATTTATACGTATCGACCGATATTGGTACTTCAATATTACGGGATATGGCTTCAATAATCGGGGCGACTCTCTCTATTTCCTCTTCATCCGTTATCCTCTCATAGTTAGGACGGGTGGACTCTCCGCCTACATCCAATATATCCGCTCCGTCGTTTACCATCCGTTCGGCATGCTTCAAAGCGGCATCTATCCGATTATATTTCCCGCCATCCGAAAAGGAGTCTGGCGTAACATTCAAAATCCCCATAATTAAGGTTTTATTGCTGTAATCCAAATCAAATGAACCGCATTTTATTTTTGACGCTCCAGCTAATGACATCCAACGTTCTCCTTCGCCTAAAGAAATCTATATATACGAGTTTACCCATTTACATAGGCATAGCGCAAGTTCCATGAAGATATGGAATGCTTCTGCAGACTTTACTACAAAAAGAAAAGCAAAGCCCCTAAGGAACTTCGCTTCTAATTTTTAGTGTCTTGTCTTACTCAAAGTTATATAATGGCGTACTTAAGTAGCGTTCACCATTACTTGGTATGAT
The DNA here is from genome assembly GCF_042788005.1 of Peribacillus sp. YIM B13472. Lineage (NCBI taxonomy): Bacteria > Bacillati > Bacillota > Bacilli > Caryophanales > Bacillaceae > Peribacillus > Peribacillus sp. YIM B13472. Next base: position 51,892 of record NZ_JBHZPG010000036.1, on the reverse strand, counting down.
AGCAAGTACCTTTTTGCCTTTTCCCAGTTTGTCAGCCACTTTAATGGCAGCTGCAATTGCGCCACCAGAAGAAATTCCACCAAGGATTCCTTCCTCTTTTGCTGCACGGCGGGCATAATCAAACGATTCCTCTGTATTGACTTGAATGATTTCGTCATAGAGATCTGTATTCAAAATACTCGGGACGAAGCCTGCACCGATTCCTTGGATTTTATGAGGTCCTGGAGTCCCACCCGATAATACCGGAGAGTCCGCAGGCTCAACAGCGTAAATCTTAATGTCAGGGTATTTTTCACGCAGCACTTCACCAGCACCTGTTATGGTTCCGCCAGTACCGATTCCGGCAACGAATGCGTCCAGACCTTCATCACCAAAGGCTTCAACGATTTCAGGTCCTGTAGTATTCCGATGAACTTCAGGGTTGGCTACATTCTCGAATTGCTGTGGAATGAAGTAACCTTTTTCTTTAGACAGCTCAGTCGCCTTTGCGATTGCACCCTTCATTCCTTCAGGTCCAGGAGTAAGAACTAATTCCGCGCCATAAGCACGAAGCAAGTTACGGCGTTCCAAACTCATCGTCTCCGGCATAACGAGAATTGATTTATAGCCCTTTGCCGCAGCTACCATCGCAAGTCCTATTCCAGTATTTCCGCTTGTAGGTTCAATGATCGTATCACCTGGCTTAAGGGTACCAGTTTTTTCTGCCGCTTCGATCATCGCAAGGGCGATACGGTCTTTTACACTACTGCCTGGGTTAAAATACTCAAGTTTCAGATAGATATCTGCACTGTTTTCATTTTGAAGCTTGTTTAACTTCACAATAGGTGTTTGTCCAATTAAATCGATTACAGAATTAGCTATACGTGCCATTTTCTCCACTCCCTATCATTTCAAATACCGAGTATGTTTATTGGTTTTATTTATTTAAAGTTACCAGTTTTTATAGTTCATTGTCAATGATTATATACTATATTCTAAATTTTCTCACACAACCATTGACCTACTTTTTTTCTTTCAATCCATAAAACCATTCTACATCAAATTCATCCCAGAAAACTTTCCCTGAGACCGGTGCCTGAATCTGTTCAAGAGCTATTTGGCGGTGAATCTTGTCTTTAACTTCATCATATTCATACTGCTTGCCCTCTATTCTTTCATGCAGATAGATAATGGCCCAGCCTTCATTCGTTTGAATCGGATCACTCCACTTTTTTACCTTCAAATTCTCGGCAGCGGTAATGTATTCCTTGGAGACTTGCTCGCTATCCTGTGATATATAACCCATGTCGCCTCCTTGATTGGCAGTGAATTCATCAAGGGACTTTTCCATCGCTAAGACATCAAAGGATACGCCTTTCTCCAGTTCACGTACGATTTGGTCCGCTTGCTTTTTTGTAGACGAGGTAATATGGGAAATATGGAAAGCAGTAGGGATTCTGTAGATATCCTTATTATTATCATAATGATTCCGCATTGCCGTTTCGGAGACCGAAACGTCCTTGGTGAGGAGCTTCTCGAGGAGGAGACTCGACTGAATTTCCTGCCTCAGTTGATCGTTACTTTTATTAAGGTTCTGACCGGCAGTCCCATACATCGTTTTCATCATTTTAAGTTCCCGATCAAGCTCTTCATCCGAAATTTTCACTTTGTATTTTTCAGCTGCCTGTTTCACGACCTCTTTATCGACCATTTCCTCAAGTACATCTTCCCCATATCTTTTTTCGAGCTCATTAATCCATGCGTCCCGGGAAATATCCTTGGATCCAACCTTTGCGGCCGTTTCTTCCCCGATGACGGATTTTGAAATGATTAGTGGTTTTATGACAAAGATAATGATAGTCAATAGGTTCAACAAGGCAAGGGCAGCAATAATCGCCCGAAGCTTTTGTTTTGGCAAACCCTTATCCCCCGTATATTATTTTTTGGTTTCCGCTTCTAGTTCCTCGAGTTCTTCCTTCGAGAATTGGTAGGTCTGATTACAAAAATGACAATGTGCTTCCGCTTGTCCATCTGTATCAATGATATCCCGAATCTCAGCTTGCCCTAGGCTAATCAATGCATTTGCAATTCTTTCCTTAGAACATTGACAGGAGAATTGGACATCCATTTTTTCTAGTATATTCACATTGCCCTCACCTAAAATTTCGGTTAGGATTTCTTCAGGAGTCATGCCGCTTTGAATCATCTTAGAAACAGGAGTTATCGTGCTTAGTCGATTTTCGATTTTTGAAATCGTATCTTCGGATGTACCCGGCATCAACTGGATGATGAATCCACCCGCTGCAAGGATTGAATTATCCGGATTAACCAGGACCCCAACCCCCACAGATGAAGGCACCTGTTCGGAAGTAACAAAGTAATATGTGAAATCTTCACCTAATTCTCCCGATACAAGCGGTACCTGACCTGAAAAGTAATCACGAAGACCGATATCTTTGACAACAGTCAACAATCCATCGGTACCCACCGCTTTCCTTACATCAAGCTTTCCTTGCTCATTCAAATCAAAGTGGGTTTGCGGGTGAGTGACATATCCGCGGACTTCTCCCTTTGCATTGCTGTCGACCAGGATGGAACCAATCGGTCCACCGCCCTCGATTTTAATCGTCAGCTTTTCTTCACCTTTTAACATTCCGCCCATCATAACGCCTGCCGTCATCGCCCGTCCAAGGGCAGCTGATGCAGTAGGCCATGTATAATGGCGCCGCTGAGCTTCTCCTACCGTGTCTGTTGTTGAAACAGCATATGCCCGAACCTGTCCCTCATAACCTAACGCCTTTATTAGATAATCCTTCATTTATTTTGCTCCTTTCATGCTTTGTGTTACTTCTTCACTTGCTCACGATTACGTTTATAAATCAACTGCAACCCCTTCAAGGTCAAAAATGGCTCCACTACGTCAATCACAGTAGACTCATTGGCAATTAAGGTAGCCAATCCACCCGTCGCTATTACCGTTGGTTCTAGATTACTTTGCGCCTTAATTCGATTAACGATTCCTTCTACCTGTCCAACATACCCATACAAAATACCAGCCTGCATGGCGGACACCGTATTTTTCCCAATAATCCCTTCTGGCCGGCTGATTTCTATTCTTGGAAGTTTGGCTGCCTTTGAATAAAGTGCTTCAGTAGAAATATTTATACCCGGAGCAATGGCTCCGCCCATGTATTGTTTATCCTCATTTATATAGCAATATGTAGTTGCCGTGCCAAAGTCCACGATAATGAGAGGGCTTCCATATTCCTGAATGCCCGCAACCGCATTAACAATTCGGTCGGCACCCACCTCACGCGGATTCTCGTATTTAATATTCAATCCAGTTTTTATTCCAGGTCCAACTATTAGCGGTTTAATACCAAAGTATTTTTTGCACATTCGTTCAAGCGCAAACATAATTGGCGGAACTACCGAAGAAATGATGATTCCATCAAATTGATCAAACGAAAGACCTTCATGTTGCAGCAAAGACTTTATGACCATTCCATACTCATCTTCTGTCTTGTGACGGTTAGTCTCAATTCGCCAATGATATTTTAAAATATCTTCATCGTATACGCCTAATACAGTATTCGTATTCCCAACATCCAATACAAAAATCATCGTTTCATCACTCCGGTAAATTATTCTCCAACATCATACCACACTGTTATTTACCACGCTATTAGTCGCACTTTTCGAAAGGTATCCCAGAAACATCATAATTAATTCAAGAGTTAAGAAAAGGGTATTTCCGAGGCGGAAATACCCTTTTGAATTCAGTCAACTTAAGACTTTTTATTGTCATCTTCGTTCGGGAAGGAAAGCGGCTGATCTTGAGGCGCACCTTCTTTGATTGGAGGAGTATTCAATCCTTCCTCCGTTATTTCAAGGTCCTCAGGTCCTCTCTTATCCAATGGATCTAATAGGGCCTCTTTTTCTTCCTTCTTCGTATTGATGTTCACCTTGACATTCTCATCAGTGGTTAAATTCCCATTAAGGGCTGTATAATCCCGTTCTGGCAATTTACCATTTTGGAATAAACTTTTGATTTGTTCAGCATCAAGCGTTTCCACTTCAAGCAAGGTTTTTGCAACCAAATCAAGTTTTTCACGATTTTCAGTAAGAATCGTCTTACATCTTTCGTAAGCTTCCCTGATGATACGTTGAATTTCAAGATCAATTTCATATGCTATTGCATCCGAATAGTTTTGATCATTGTTAAAATCTCGGCCTAGGAAGACTTGACCTTGTGAATTACCGAATTGAAGTGGTCCGAGTTTACTCATGCCATATTCCATAACCATGCTCCGAGCTATGCCCGTTGCACGTTGGAAGTCGTTATGCGCACCGGTACTCACTTCTCCGAATGTAACTTCTTCGGCTACGCGGCCACCCAATAGCCCTACGATTTTATCTTTAAGCTCAGGTTCAGTCATGAAGAAACGATCTTCTTTCGGCAGCATAACTGCATAACCGCCAGCTTGACCACGAGGGACGATCGTAACTTTATGAACGACTTCGGCATCATCCAGAACCAATCCAATAATGGTATGGCCTGCTTCATGCCACGCTACGATATTTCTTTCCTTTTTGGAAATGACACGGTTTTTCTTGGCAGGTCCAGCGATAACGCGATCCGAAGCTTCATCCAAATCGGACATGTCGATCTTCTTCTTATCTTGACGGGCAGCTACAAGCGCTGCTTCATTCAGTAAGTTTTCAAGATCTGCACCAGAAAATCCTGGAGTACGCTGAGCGATCGCTTTCAAATCGACTGTTTCTGCTAATGGTTTATTACGTGCATGCACTTTCAGAACTTCTTCACGGCCCTTAACATCAGGGCGGCCTACCGTTATTTGACGGTCAAAACGTCCTGGACGCAATAAAGCTGGATCCAATACATCAGCACGGTTAGTCGCAGCGATGATTATGATTCCTTCATTACCACCGAAACCATCCATTTCCACCAGTAGTTGGTTCAATGTCTGTTCACGTTCATCGTGACCGCCACCAAGACCTGCGCCACGTTGACGTCCGACTGCATCAATTTCATCGATAAAGATGATACATGGTGCATTCTTCTTAGCATTCTCAAACAAATCACGAACACGGGATGCACCGACTCCCACAAACATTTCAACAAAATCAGAACCACTGATTGAGAAGAAAGGAGTTCCGGCTTCACCAGCTACTGCTCGTGCAAGTAAAGTTTTACCTGTACCAGGAGGCCCAACTAAAAGTACCCCTTTAGGAATACGGGCTCCAAGCTCGGCATATTTGCGAGGATCTTTCAAGAATTCAACAACCTCGACAAGTTCCTGCTTTTCTTCGTCCGCTCCGGCAACATCATTGAAGCGTACTTTTTTCTTATCATCATTATACAATTTCGCCTTACTTTTCCCGAAGTTCATGACGCGGCCACCACCGCCGCCCTGAGCTTGGTTAAGTAAAAAGAAGAAGAGGATAAAAATGATTACAAATGGAATGATGGAAGTGAAAAATGTCACCCAGCCACTTGTTTTTTCTGGAGGTTCAACAGTGATGATGTCCTTACCCAACTTGGTTACGGCATCATTGATTCTACTTTGAGAATATTCACTGAAAGGCACGTACGTCACAAAGAATTTGTTTTCCTCATAACCTTTGAGCTTTCCTGTGATTTCAAATACACTGCTTTCGGGCTGCATCGTCAGTGCAGTAACATCCCCATTCTCCAAATGCTTATAGAATTCATCTTGGGTCATTTTCTCCGTTGGTTCATTGTTATTATTAAAAATGCTTACAATCCCAATGATGACCAAAAAGATCAGTAAATAAAATATGGTATTACGGAAGATCCGATTCATCCCTTACCTCCTCCCACGGGTAAACAAACTATAGTAAATACTATCATACAAAATTAATGAATTACAATAATTTAACACCGCTGTTTTTATCTGGTCTTCTCTTTCAAACAGTTACGATTAATTCGAGTAAATTTCAGGCTTCAATATGCCAATATACGGGAGATTACGATACTTTTCCGCAAAATCAAGACCATATCCGACAACAAATGCATCCGGAACGATGAACCCGGCATAATCCGGAGTGATATCCGCTTTCCTGCCTGTTGGTTTATCCAATAAGGTAACGATTTTAATTGATTTTGCTTTTCGATAACGGAAAAGTTCCGCAAGATAGCTAAGAGTCAAACCGCTGTCGATGATATCTTCGATGATTAAAATATCCCGGCCTTCAACCGATGTATCAAGATCTTTGATTATTTTCACTTCACCGGAAGATACAGTGGAGTTACCATAGCTTGAAACATCCATAAAGTCCATTTCAAGATGTGTATCCACACGTTTCAGTAGATCTGACATAAATGGCATGGCGCCTTTCAGCACTCCGATGGCCAACGGGAACTTACCTTGGTAATCAGCTTCAAGCTGCGCACCCAATTCCCTGATTTTTTTTTGAAGTTCTTCCTCCGATATTAAAACCTTTTCAATGTCGTTTTGCATGGTCATTGTAATTAATTGCCCCCCAAGAAGAATTAAGCTTTTTTATATTCTAAGTAGATTAAAGATTTTTCATCAGAAATTATATCCGGCTCAATATTCGATTTCTTTAAACCAGGTAGCCAAATGGCCGTTCCCGTTTGATCGATGATGACCGGCCACACATTTCTTTCTAGCATCGGGATCTTTTCATTGATAAAAATATCCTTTAACTTTTTAGTTCCACCCAATCCCTTGACGGCCATCCGTTCGCCTTCATTCCTGGTTCGGACTGTAAGAGGAAACTGAACAGCTGATTCGGGAAGAATAAAAGAATGATTTCCTCTAAGTACCGGAATTTCTTCTTTTATATAGTGCGCTTTAATCTTATATCCATTCGGAAGAATAGTCTCACCGGGAATTTGTAATTTAAGGGAATATTCAAGGCTTTTTTGCCGAAAAAATCTAAAAGTGCAAGTTTGATATGATTTTTCCGCAATAAGGCCCTCCGGAAGATGCAATTCTGCAGATGGTTGAGGATTCAAAAACAAAACTAAAAGTTGGTCAATATGTAATGCCGAAAGCGATGAAGGTCTCTCCAAATAAAGATAGTTTAATATTAGTTGAATCGCCCTTCTTTGTAAAGGTTTAGGCATCGCGAGAACCTTATCAATCTGAATAACCGCTTGATCTTTATCCTGTTGGATCCAAACCTCGGACATTTTGCTTGAAACCATGTTCAAAAAAAACTCTTCATCTTCATAAAGCTCTTCACTGAATCGTTGAAAATGCTCATGAACCTTTCTATTTTCTTTCTTTAAAAATGGAAGGACTTCATGTCTAAAACGATTTCTTGCATAGACATCCGTTTCATTGCTCGGATCAAACCTTGGTTCAATATTATGACGGCCCGCATATTCGATTATTTCGCTTTTCGTGATCTCAAGAAAAGGCCTGATCAGATTCCCGGTATGGAACCGTCTCCTTATAGGAATACCTGCTCTTGCCTTGCCTGTCGCCCCTCTTGTTAAACGCATGAGCATCGTTTCTATTTGATCATCTCCATGATGCCCCAGGACAAGCGTGGAGGCTTGATGCTTATCCATCATTTCTTCATAGAAAGCAAAACGCAACTTTCTTGACGTTATTTGTGAACTTTCCCCCGTCTGCTCCATCCGGGCAGGAACATCGATCCTTTTCCCCTCGAATGTAATGCCCCACCGTTCACATATATGCTCGACATATTTGTAATCCTCATAGGATTCTTCACCTCGAAACATATGGTCAACACTTGCAACGATTATCTCGTAATGAAAAAGAGGTTGAATTTCCTTAAGGATATGGAGAAGAACCAATGAGTCCGGTCCTCCGGAGACGCCTATTAGCAACTTCGAGTGTTCCTTAATCAATTCGTTTCTATAAATGGTGCTTAGAACTTTTTCCTTTAACATACAATCTTCCTTCTTTATGAACAGGCATTAGTTTTATACGATTCAATCATGAAATGGTTTCAACTATTCCATGGCATTCACCTAATAACTATATCATAACAACTGTTCATATATGTATAGAACATAGAGCATCGATATGATGGCAACCAGCAAAAAAGTTTCAAAAAATCCGCCACTTTTCTTTTTTGAATGGTTTTGGGACCTTCTTGCTTGTCTCGTTGCAGGTTGTATTGTTTGCGGCTGACCCGCCGCTGCCTGAGTTGGGCCCTTTTTCTTTGAATGATTTTGCTTACTTAGAACCATGACCAAATCCTCCCGCATTTGGAGGGCTGAATCATACTGCCCGTGGAGAGCTTTATCCAGCATCTTCCTATACGGATTCAATTCCTTTTTCTGCTTAATCAGGTCGTTAAGCTGCCTATACCCCTCCCCTTTCTTGTGGAAACGTCCAGGATAGGCAGAATTGATTATAATCATCGCCAAAGCGAACAGGTCATATTGCGGATCGGCCTTTCTTGATCCAAGTCCCCAGTATCCCCTGTCAAAGAACTCAGTAAATTCTTTAACAGATCGCCCGATTAAGGTGGTTCCGCCAACATCCACGCACCGTACCTTATAGGCTGGTGAAGTCACGATCAAATTTTCAGGTTTTAAATCCCCGAACACCCATCCATTGGTATGCAAGGCAGACAAGCTGGTTAAAAGCTGAAGCATTAAGACTCCAATCCATGATGACCCTTTTTTATCGATGAAACGCAAAAAATCGTGTCCGTGGATATATTCCATGACATAAAAAGGGAGCTGCTTTCCTGTTTTCATGAAATCATCCGCTTCCAAAAAGGAAGGTCCAAGGGTAGACCCCTGGACCTTTGAAAAGGATTTTAGGATATTCATCTCCGAAATAATGGACGTCCCATTATCACTGAGCTTTAAAGCATAATGACGATTTCCGCTTTCAACCAAATAGACAATCCCGTTCGCACCACACCCCAATTCCTTAATTATTTTGTACTGATTTTTATTCCATTTTCCAATGACCAAACTGCCAGGCAGGAGCTTACATTGATTCCTCAAAGTATTGTTCATCATCATGTGATAACAATCCCCTCAATGAACGTTTTTTATTGAAATATGTCAAAGCTTCACGAATGGCTGGACCTGTCGGAGTGAGTCCCCCTGTGCTAAGCTTAGGAAAAGTTGCCGTCAAGGCTTCAAGGTTCGGGGTCCAATCCAGCAACTTTTCAACATCATTTCTTTTCCCAGGAAATACGAATACGGAAAAACGGCTGTCACCCATTCTTGCATTCATACTAAGGGAAAGATCTAATAAGGAATCTTTTACTGTAGGCAGTTTATGTTTCATGCTTGCACTTGTATCAACAAGAATCAGTACTTCGAGCTTGCTTGTTTCCCCAAGCTCATCGACCACCTCCATCACTTCTCCTCGTTTATCAGGCGGAAGATCCTCCATCGTTTTTGAATCTCCAAGTATTTGTTGAAGTTCACGATTGATAACTCCCTGTATAGTTTGAGTCATTGCCTTTTGGGTCACCATTTGGACGGTTTGGGACAACTGCTGAGCATAGACTATTTGACTTACGCCACCTCCAGAACCAGCAATCTTCTCAATTTCCTTAAGCCCCTTTTCATCTATCACATCATTTTCCATGACACCTATGACATTGATGGTTATGCCTTGCTCCCTTGCTAATTCAGCCATGGCAGACGGTTCCTCACCATGATTTGAACATCCGTCGGTTATAAGCAAAATCTGTCTTAATGTTCCTGCTTTCATGTTTTGCTCTCCCTTCCTATCAATTTGTTACCATAATTGACTAAAAAAAGGGAAATTATACGCCGAAGACATCGCATCAAGTCACATCATGGAGTATAGTGATTGAAAAGAGTTCAACCCTTTACCATTTATCCGTCTTCCATTTCTCCACCTCATTTTGGTTTTATTTATTTTATTTATATAAACGGCCCCTACTGTGCCTTTTTTCGTTTTGGAGAAACGGGAATGGATGCCCATTTCGGTGTGTTATGCTTAATTTTCGATGTAACCACTGTCATGTCATCATCTATGATCCCTTTAGTTCGGATGACCTCTTCCAATATTAAATCAGAGATTTCCTGCGGATCGTCCGTTTCCATTTCCTTGATTTTTCGTTTAAGCCAGAACTCGATATTTTCGACATGCGAGGGGCCATCGAACACTCCATCACTCATCATGATTAATATGTCCCCTGCCTTCAGCTCTTCTGATACAACATCAACATCGAAATCCTGGATGATTCCCATAGGAAGGTTACTTGATTCAATTTTTATTATCCTATCCCCCCTTTTAATGAAACTCGGTATCGAACAGATTTTTAAAAACTTAGCCCTTGCGTCCTGAAGATCAATCATTGCCAAATCAAGAGTCGAAAATATTTCATCGGTAGTGCGTAGAGATAATACGGAGTTTACGGATTTAATGGCTATTTTTTCTTCTATTCCCGATTGTAAAAATTTTTGTAGCAGCTTCAATGTCTCTGTACTTTCAAAATGGGCCCTTTCCCCATTTCCCATCCCATCACTGATGGCTATCGCGAATTTGCCGCAGCCGATTTCCATGGTCGTATAACTATCTCCTGATACAAGCCCTCCCCCCTTGGCAGCATGAGCCACACCCGTTTCGACCGTGAATTTTTTTGCTGACCTAAATATCACCTCACATTGCCCGTTTGGATATGTTGCACACTCTTCTGAATGAACGACTATCGTTTCCCCTAAAATGTCAGAAAGCATGGGTGCAATCAACTTTTCACATTCCCCTCTGCCCTGGCAGTATGGGACACTCATCTCTATATCAACATTTCCTTGTTCTAGACTGTATATTTCAACATGACCTATGTGCAGGCCAAAATCCTGGATGGCTTCCAAAATGGATTCTTCATGTACATGATGATTCTTCCTTTCCCTTTGAATTTCTTTCGCAAAATCATCCATTACTGCCGAAACGCCCCTCAGTTGATCCGCCACTAGTTTCCGACTTTCCTTCACCTGCCTTTTTAATTTTTGGTTAGCTTCAAAATAAGTAAGTTCCTGTGCTATCGCCCCAATGACCTGAGGCCCGCGGCTACAATATTTCCCCCATTCTTTCGAAGTTTTTTGGGGGAGCTGACCATTATTTTCACTTAATTGAAGCATAATTTCCTGCATGCCGTCATAGGTTGTATTAAAGTTCTTGGACCAGCATTGTTCCTTCTTAAAACAAAGCTGACACGTCTTTTCCGTTACATTACTTAAGAAGTAGTCGAATTCTTTCTCATCTTCCTCCAATCTCCCCCTTTCATCCACTTGGGAAAAGCTATTTGAGAGCGCCTCAAATACATGTGAGAATTGCTCCACCCTTTGAGCGGTGACATCCCTCACTTTTCGGGCATACTGCTGCTGTTCATCAGAATTCTCGACTGTTCCCGGTATATGTTTCGCTATTTTGTTAATTATGGATGACGGTGTCAATATAAATAGGGCCACAGCTATAAGTGATTCATAAAGGGTCACCATAATATTATTGGTGCCCTCACCATATAAACCTATCAGTAATGTAGCAATCAAGAGGCCGCTAGCAACCCCTATCTTCCTTCCCTCCTTCAACAAACCTCCCAGGAGCCCTGAAAATGCGAGAAGGCTCATTTGATAAAGACTTGCAATACTTGCCAAGCTGAATATCAATCCAGTAACTACACCTACAGTGGAGCCTATGGCGGCCCCTCCCGCCAGCCCGAAGAGGAGGACCAAGTATCGCGAGAATATATGGTCGAGTGATAAATCGTATATCATCCAGCCGATGGTTCCGGTCATCACCGAAGCCAGCAGGATGATGATGCTGACGATTTCCTCCGTCTTTAATGATTGGGACTTTGTCCGAATGGTCAGCATCGGGATGGATTGTATGAAGATTAAGGTTAAAATCATTGCGAGTCCCGCCTCTACCCCTATCATCATCAAGTCGTACAGCTGAATCGTTCGAAATACCAGATATTGCTCGGCCAGGTTGACCAGGAATAGTGAAGCAAAGACGTACATCGACATTGTCTTGAATTGTCCTTCCACGGCGGGCTTCTTGATCTTATGAAATAACAGGAGCAGGAACGCCGATGCAAAGATGACTAAACTATTCGAATAGTGAACGGTCAGCCCGCCTGCAATCAATCCGAATAAAGCCAGTGGAGCCCTATCACGCCTCATGAGAAAAACGGCTGCGAAAAACGGAAGTCCAAATGGTGCAAGCTGCGAAAGAATCAACGCCCGTCCTAATAAAAAACCGATAATCGCTAAAGAGATACCTTTTTTTATGAATATGTCTTCCGACTTCATTTGCAGTTGGTGGATCCAATTGATGGCCCCTGCCTTCGCTTCTTTTAATTGAACATCTCCAAGAGGTTCCATCATAGGTCTTTCTACTTTTTCCATTTCAACACCCCATTCGTATTAGTGGTTTTTATTATATAGAGGGCTTGTCTATTTTTTTGTCAGAATTTTATAAGCGGATAAGAAAAACGTTCGACGAAATTCTTCTTGAACAATCATTTGTATACAGGTTTTTGTTCCTTTTTTTTCAATACGGAAACGGGTGTTCTTTTTTTTTTGAAGAAAAGCAAAGTTTTTAGGTTATTTTTGCGGAAAATAACACGAATAAATATTCAGGAAATGGAAACCGACAAACTTTAATTTTTTTGTTGACATTTTTTCTTCACGACTGTAAGATATAACTTGTGCTTCAGTAGCACTTACCATTATGGCGGCGTAGCTCAGCTGGCTAGAGCGTACGGTTCATACCCGTGAGGTCGGGGGTTCGATCCCCTCTGCCGCTATCTTTTTTCATGAAAATCACGGCCCGTTGGTCAAGCGGTTAAGACACCGCCCTTTCACGGCGGTAACACGGGTTCGAATCCCGTACGGGTCATCATATATCAAAAGAGCCTCTGTACACTTATATCGATATAAGTGTACAGAGGCTCTTTTTTATGTCGTTGATAATTAAAAGAAGACAAGCCAGCAAGCTTGCCTTTATCTACACTATGAATAATTTCACAGGAAAAGTTGCTAAACTATTATTTTCAGCAGCAGTTTTATCCGCGTCGTCCTCCTCGACCTCCCCGTTTCGTTTCGGTGCTACGTTTAAGGGTCGTTAAGCGGTCTTCGCTATCTTTTAAGAATTTAGCCATTTTTTGCTCAAAGTTTTCTTTAGGCTGGAAACCATTACCTTTCGAGCGGAAGTCTTTGGAACGGCTGTCATTCCCTCTTCCTTGGCGCGGACGTGGTGTGTATGCAGGTTTTTGCTCACCTTCAGGACGGTCTATCGCTTTTTTTATGGACAAGCCAATCTTGCCATCTTTAACGTTGATGACTTTCACCTCAACTGTATCGCCCACTTTTAAATGTTCATTGATATCCTTGACATAGTTATCAGCCACTTCACTGATATGAACAAGACCGGTTGAACCTTGAGGTAGCTCTACAAATGCACCAAAATTAGTTATGCCTGTTACTTTACCTTGTAACTTGCTGCCTACTTCGATTGACATAAAAAAAATGTTCCTCCTTAGAAATGTTAAAAAAATCTCTTCACACTATATTATAACGAAAGTAAAAAAACAGTGTCAATATTAGTCACTATCTTCCTTTCCTTTTGGAAGGGTAAAAATGATTTCACCTTTTTCAGATAAAAAATAATCCCGTCTGGCTATTTTCGCTATATAATCGTCGTCATTAAGCTTTACGATTTCTTCATTAAGAAGGGTCTCGTCTTTTTTCAATTCAGCTAACTTTCCCTTCAATTCTTCCTTTTGTTTAACTTTCTCATCCAGTGCAACATTTTGCGTTATGAGGGTGGAAACGGCAAAAATCAAAAAGACAGCGGCGAAAACTGAGTAAAGGGTTAATCTACGCATTAGACCACGCTTCTTTTTTACTACGGTTTGTACTTTTTTCTCTTGTTGAGCGACGTAGGGATTTTCCATTTTTGCCACTTTCCTTTTACGCAGGCTACTCATTTTTTATCGCTCCTCATTTCTTTTTATTTCTCCATCCATTTAGCGTTCTAAATATAGAATTCTTTATTTTCAATAAAATCCCTTTTCCTTTATTATAAAACTTCCCGACGTTTTTCGTAACAAAAACCGGCAATAAATTCCATATATAAGCCAGAATCCATTTTAATGGTCTCCAGAATATAGCCAAAATAAAGAGAAGTATTTTTCCCGCCCATTTTAATAATGCCAAAACGAACTTACCTATCCCGATGATGATGGCCAATACAGATACTAATACCCATTTTATCGGTAGAAATATCAGCATGTGAACCGAATCCGCTATAAATCTCGCCAACTTTATCACAAGTATTATCAAAAACTCTAATAAACGTTGATAGAAACCTTTGAAAAGTGCTTGATAAGCTGAAAAACCGCATAATAAGGCCAAAAATAAATAGAGGCGAAACTCCCCCTCATTCACTAGAAACAAAACATAAAAAATAAGGAGACCCTGAATGATCCAGAAAAGGAAGTCATGGATGAATACAATCCACCTTTTCCTTTCTGAACGATTCAGGAACCGGCTATACGTATCCAGGGCAGCTCCAAAGCCACTGCCCATGCCTATCATCGCAAGCAACGTATAAAATTGGATCGTTAAGGTCATTTGAACAATTTGCCAAAGAAGCCTTTAGCTTTCTCCCCTGATTGCTCATCTAAATAAACAAGGTCGAAAATCTTTCCCTTAATGGAAACGATGCCTTTATCAACGTCTAAATTCTTCATTTGCAAGTTTTGGCCCCGGATAGATAAGAAACCCATTGACGTTTCGAGCAGAAATTCTTCATTATCAAAACTTTCAACTTGTTTGACACCGGTAATATCAAGTAAACGGCGGCCTTTCATCGTTACATCATGCTCTTGGGTAGTTCCCTTTGTGTAACCAGCATTCGGATCAATATATTGGCTCATTTTTTCATCCCTCACAGTACCACTGATTTTGTACAAGTGTATGTCCGTAAGAGTGGAATTAGAACCAAGCCTGTCCTTACTCCTCCGCTAGCTTTTCTTCCTTTACGATGGTATACATATCTGCAGCCGCTTCTTTTTTCGTCGTTTCTTGAATTTTATCGACACGTACCGTAACAAGCTTTTGACCGAACCTTACAGTCAACTCATCGCCATCTTTCACATTCGAACTTGCTTTGGCCTGCTGTCCGTTAATCGTGATTCTCCCTTTATCCGCAACCTCCTTCGCAAGTGTGCGGCGCTTGATCAACCTTGAAACTTTTAGGAATTTATCCAATCTCATCGACATTCAAATCTCTCCCTTAATTAAAGTCCTTTAGCTTTTGCTTCATCCCAGTATGAATCCAGTTCTTCCAATGTATAATCCTCAAATTTTTTGTCTGCCCTTTGAATGCACTCTTCTATATATGTAAAACGCTGGTGGAATTTCTGGTTTGCTTTGTAGACGGCTTCTTCCGCTTGTATGTCATAATAACGTGAAATGTTGACAAGCGCAAAAAAGAGGTCGCCGAGCTCTGATTTTATTCTTTCGACATCCCTGTTCGGGCTTAATACTTCCTCTTCCAATTCCTGCACTTCTTCCCTGACCTTTTTCCAGGCTTCGGAAACCTTATCCCAATCAAATCCAACCTTCGCAGCCCTTTTTTGATACTCTTCTGCCCGAAGTAAGTTTGGCAGCGATTTCTCAATACCATCCAGTATGGATTGCGGAGCTTTTGTTTCGCTCCCTTTTTCATCTTCTTTGATTTTCTGCCAGTTCACTAATACATCTTCCTCGCCGTTCACTTCAACATCTCCGAATACATGAGGGTGGCGTCGAATCATTTTTGCCGTAATGCCCTCAATCACATCATCTATCGTGAACATCCCCTCATCTTCACCGATTTGTGAATGAAGCATCACCTGAAGCAGCACATCCCCAAGTTCACCAATCATGCCCTCATCGTCCTCTTCATCGATGGAATCAATCAGCTCATATGCTTCTTCTATTAGATATTTCTTCAAGCTTTCATGAGTTTGTTTCTTATCCCAAGGACATCCGTCAGGACCTCTAAGTTCTGCAATGACCTGCCGCAGCTTAGAAAACTCCCTATATCGTAAAGCTTCTTCGCTAACAGGCGGGACATAAACACTCGTCAAGTTACTTAACTCCATCTGACGGTCGAGTTCGAAGAGAGCGCATTTTGTCACTTTTTCCTGACTGCTTCCTGCCGCTGTAACGATATATACCTCGTAGTCATCCGGTAGCTTTTCCATTAAGGTCAGCTTCACATTGGATGCACTGAATGCGTCATACACCTGCCCGATTATCATATGCTGGGCAATGTGCAAATCATCTGGTGAAAGATCTGTTCCATCCAATAGCTGAAACCCTTCAATCGGATCGATTCTAACAGCCTGAAACAAGGGATCAAGGAAACTTTGCCCGCCTTCCAGCTTAATGGCTATTCCAAGAGCCGGACCCTTTTCGAGCAAAAGCTGCACCGTTTTTTCCGCAACCATGGGATGCCCCGGAACTGCGTATAGAATGGAACGGTTTGAAGCCTCTTGTAATAATGTTCCGGCAATTTCTTCATATACAGCTTCAAATCGGTCGTGCTTTTCATATATCCCGTCAAATGCCGTGAAATTTATTCCTTCCCTTTTCAAATCCCCGATTACCGGATGATCGATCGTTCTGACGAAACATTGTTCTGTTTGTATCAATTTTTTATAAATCCCTAGAGGAAGCTGATCTAAATCCCCTGCACCAAGGCCTATTATCGTAATCTCATTCATGATTTCGCATACTCCTATTCGTTATTATAAATCGTTTAAGCTTCGAACCTGCAGGTATAAGTGAAAGTTCTTCTTCACCAAATAAGCCTGCACGAATGGCCGTCATCACAAAAACGGCTGCACCGATCCCTACACCGATCAAAGCTTGGATCGTAGCTAACAACCGGCTCTCGCATGAAAACATCAATTCGAATAAACTATTGAATAAAACAACCGCCGTACCCATGTAAACTGTACTCTTCAAGATTATTAACACGTGCTTCTTTTCAATTAATGTCTTTTTAATATGTACTCTCAATACCACATAAAATAATACAGCCATGATCATAAACGCAAGCACTGTTGCTGAGGCTGCTCCCGCGATCTTGTAATGGGGCACTAGAACAAGGTCCAAAGCCCACTTGCTGCCCACCCCCACAATCGTGATGATCATCGGCACGAACGAATGGCCTAAACTTTGAATCACTGCCGCTTCTGCCATTATGAGGGATGTGAATAAAATCGATAAAGAGAAAATTGCTAAAGTAATCGTCCCTTTGGCATCCGTGAACAGCATATGATTGACAGGCTTCATCGTCACCACCAGCCCAATCGCGGCAGCGAGTCCTATCGTCGCACTTACACGAAGCGCCAATTTGATCTTATTCAATAATTCATGTTCACTTTTCCTCTGAACGAATCCGGATATTACAGGTACAAGCACCAATGCAAAAGAATTAGCCACGACCGTACCTAGCTGAAGCAACGGCTGTCCTCGGTCATATACCCCTTTCCATTCTTTGGCTTCCCTTTCCCCCATTCCCGTTTCCCTCAGTAGGGAATACAGGTGCAGTGAATCGACAAACTGAAACAAGATAAGGATCAAGCCAGTTATGCAAAAGGCCAACCCTTGGAAAATCAGGACTTTGGAAATTTTGATGAAATTTACCGGTTTTATTCTCATTCGTAAAAAAAGCTTCCATTCTTCTCTTAAAATAACGAAAGCAATAAGCAGTACCAGGCCAGTAATGCCGCCGGTTATCGAACCGAGGACCGCCCCCTTGCCGACCACATAATGAGAATAGCCCTGATACACGAATATTGTGGAAAGAACGAGAATCGTCAACACACGGATGCATTGTTCAGCGACCTGCGAACTTGCCGTCGGCAGCATGTCATTTATTCCTTGAAAATAGCCTCTTAAAACAGATGAAATCGGCATTAATAAATAGGAATAGGCAACGATTCTCAGCAGACCGGCTAAATGCGGATCCTTCATCCATCCTGCAATCCAATCAGCTCCAAGGAATAGTGCAGCAAACATCATGACTCCTATCGAACTTAAGACGACGAATGAAGTCATTAAAATGTCCTTGACCGCAAAGTTATTTTTGGAAGACTCCCGTTCTGCAATAAGTTTGGATATGACTACCGGAAAGCCGAGTGTAGATAATGTAAAAGCAACACCGTAAAAGGGATAAACCTGTTGATAGATATAAAACCCGATGTCACCCGCAATGTTCTGATATGGTATGCGATAGGCCGCGCTCAATACTTTTACGATAATCGCTGCTGCGCTCAAAATCAGCGCACCACGAAAAAGTTCATTTGATGTTTGATAAGGCTTTTCAGCCATTCTTTTTCCCCTTTTCACTCATATGTGGTAGTTATTATAGCATAATTCCAATGGTTATTTTTCAATTCCAGGCCATACTGTTAATTAGTTTCCATATTCACCTCGAAGAATATTCTCCGCCTCTTTATGTGTGTCCCCATCCGGTTAGCCTTTTAGAAAGAGCAAAAAGGACAGCGCGATTGCTGCCCTTTCCACCTTAAAAATTATAATGGCATGTCCAAGGTTACTGTTCCATTTGTCTAGCTAGGAAACTTGCTGCTGTTTCAACCGATTTCTGTTCCACTTCGCCAATGGTACTATCTTTAGAGAAAATCAAGACGGCACCAATCGGGTCGCCACTCGCAATGATCGGAGCTGCAGTATAAGATTGGACCTCTTCATCATTGGAATCAACGAATGAAATTTGTCCGTTTGGAGACTCCAGGACAGGATTTCTTTCTTCCATGATTTTTTCCACTAGTTCACTAACGCTTTTATTTAAGTATTCTTTTTTGGAGCCGCCTGCCACTGCAATGTAAGTATCCCTGTCACAAATCATAACTGGGTTTCCAAGGCTATCATAAAGTGCTTCTGCATATTCCCTTGCAAAATCGCCTAATTCACTGATAGGTGAGTATTTCTTTAGGATGACTTCTCCATCTCTATCCACAAATATTTCCAGTGGATCTCCCTCACGAATACGGAGGGTCCTGCGGATTTCTTTCGGGATGACGACTCTTCCTAAATCATCAATTCGGCGAACGATACCAGTTGCTTTCATCTAATGTTGCCTCACTTTCATCTAATTGATTTGATAAATCCTCATTTTGTAGCAAAATCATCACCAGCTATTGTACTTAGTATTTTTCTAATGGTAAGTTCTATGCACTTTGAAAAAATTTTTCTTCTTGTTGCAATTTTTTACCATGGTACCTAAAAAAATTTCTTCAAGAGGACAATCATCCAATTTTAGTTTTTAGTGGCTTGCGTCTCTTTTTTTACATACTGTAAACCCTTGGCCATCTCAAATAAGATATTAAGCCATTTGCTTTGTTCTACACCTTTTATGTGCAGGACCAGCTTCATTCGATTGCCGTCCATGCCGAAGCCAACCATACGGCCATACTTCGATCCCAGCTCGAACACCTTTTGTCCATCCACATCGCTGCTGACCTTTTCCCTAAGGAGAATGCTGATTTCCTGCTTTAATTGTTTAATGCTTTCAATTCCGGCCTTTTCAGCATATACCTTCATTTCGGCAATCATGAATAAATAGGAAACTTCTTCTGGATATTCTCCGAAACGATCGATCATTTCATCCTGTAATTCTTCCACTTCTTCAAGCGAAGCAATCCCTCTGAACCTTTTATACATTTCTATTTTCTGATGTCCATCCATTATGTAGGCATCAGGAATATAAGCATCCACTTCAACGTCAATTTCCAGGGTGTTCTTTTCTTCAGCTGGTTGGTCATTACGTTTCGCATCTACAGCTTCTTTCAACATTTGTGAATACAGATCAAAACCAACTGAATCGATGAAGCCATGTTGTTGAGCCCCTAGTATGTTTCCAGCTCCCCTGATGGATAAATCACGCATCGCGATTTTGAACCCTGAACCCAATTCTGTAAATTCCTTAATGGATTGAAGACGTTTTTCTGCCACTTCCGTCAACACTTTATCTTTCCTATAAGTGAAGAATGCATATGCCACCCGGTTGGATCGCCCTACACGGCCACGCAGCTGATAGAGCTGTGAAAGTCCCATTCTATCCGCTTCATTCACTATGAGCGTATTGACATTCGGGATATCAACACCCGTCTCTATAATGGTTGTACTTACCAAAACATCATATTCGCCTTCTAAAAAGCCGAACATGACGGCTTCAAGTTCTTGCTCTGTCATTTGCCCATGAGCAAAGGTGACACGGGCATCGGGCACCAGCATGGAAATTTCTTCTGCTTTTCTTGCTATATCCTCTACCCGATTGTAAAGGAAATAAACCTGACCACCCCTGGCCAATTCCCGTTCTATGGCTTCCGTTACCAACGAGCCATTATACTCCATGACATAAGTTTGGATCGGGAACCGGTTCTCAGGCGGTGTTTCGATTACGGACAGGTCCCTCACGCCCAACATGGACATATGAAGGGTCCTCGGAATCGGCGTCGCAGTCAAAGTCAGTACATCCACATTAGTTTTTAACCGTTTGATCTTTTCCTTATGTGTAACGCCAAAGCGCTGTTCTTCATCAATGATAAGCAATCCCAAATCGCGGTACACGATATCTTTGGATAAAATCCTATGCGTGCCAACGACAATATCCACCGTGCCGGCCTTCAATCCTTTAATCGTCTCCGTTTGCTGTTTTTTAGTCCGGAAACGGCTCATAAGACCAATCGAAATGGGATAATCCTGAAAACGCTCCCTTAATGTCTCATAATGCTGCTGGGCGAGGATTGTTGTCGGAACAAGAAATGCAACCTGCTTGCCATCCATTATGGCTTTAAAAGCGGCCCGGATCGCCACCTCTGTCTTCCCATATCCAACATCGCCGCATAATAAACGATCCATCGGCCGTTCACGTTCCATATCCTTTTTGATTTCGACTATGGAACGTAATTGATCTTCCGTTTCGTTATAAGCGAATGATGTTTCGAATTCTCTCTGCATATCACCATCAGGTGAAAAGGCATAGCCCTTTGCCGCTTCCCTTTCTGCGTATAACTTGATTAAATCATCGGCAATGTTCTCAACGGAGGATTGAACCTTACTTTTGACACGTTTCCATTCCGTTCCGCCTAGCTTATAAAGCTTCGGTTCTTTTCCTTCAGAACCGACATATTTTTGGACAAGATCAATTTGGTCGACAGGAACATACAATTTGTCATCCGCTTGATAACGAATATTCAGGTAATCTTTATGGACCCCATTTATCGTAAGGGTTTCAATGCCCAAGTATTTACCGATACCGTGGTTAACATGAACGACATAGTCACCAATCTTCAGTTCGGAATAACTCTTGATTCGCTCCGCATTCGATAGTTTCTGTCTCCGTAATGATTTCTTTGACTTCTTATTAAACAATTCCGTTTCCGTAATGATACTGAACTTTTGCATAGGTAATTCAAAGCCGCTATTTAGACTGCCGCGTAAAATCTGTACTTTACCTGGAAGAATGCTGTCCGCATTAAACAGTTCTGCGGCCTCTATATCATAATCGGCTAAAACTGAATGCAGCTTTTTTACCCGTTCTTCATCCTGTCCAAGTATGACGACTGTATATTTCCCTTTTTTCCAACGTTCCAATTCAGCTTTGAACACATTCATCTGTCCATGGAAATTTTGCATTTGTTTACTGGCAAAATTCAGGATATTCTGAGGATTCGTATGCGGTACATGCCGTAAAAACAATGAAAGGTATACAAACGGCCTGCTTGATTTCATTATTAATTCCTGCATGGGATGAGCCAATTTGATGTCATGGATAATTTGTCCCTGACTTAAAAGATCCGTGTACCACCCAGCCTCTTCCTTTTCCAAAGAATCATTGATTTCCTGGATTCTACTGATTTCATCCAAGAAAACCAAACCATTTACCGGTAAATAATCTATTAAACTAGCTGGATCTTCATACGCTAAACTTAAGTATTTAAAGATTTTGTCGGGTATATTCCCCATTTTCAGCTGTTCAAGTTCATAACTGATCGTTTGTACCAGCTGTTCCTTGGTTTTCTCGTCTTTAAGTTTCTTCAAGCTTTTACTTAATCCGCTCTCGAGCCTTGTTATGATTCTTTCGATATGCTCCGTCTCTAGCAAAGCCTCACTGACGGGACCAATCGTCACTTTCTTGAGTTTCTCAATGGATCGCTGATCTTCGCTTGAAAAGGTTCTTATTGAATCTATTTCGGTATCGAATAATTCAATTCGTATTGGATTAGGTTCAGTGATCGGATAAATATCGATTATACCGCCCCTGATACTGAATTCACCTGGAGAAGCAACCATTTCAGATCGGTTATAACCCATGGCAATGAACTTATTAAGCGTTGGTTCAAGCTCGATATCTTCCCCTAAATTAAAGATAAGCTGATGCCTCTTCCAAATATCCTTCGGAGGAAGCACACGACGCACCCCGGGAATTGGCGCAATGACAATCCCTTTCTTTCCCTCCGCCCAAAAGTTCAATGCCTCTACACGTTGGGCCCTTAATTCCGGGCTGGCAACACTCAAATCAGCCGCAATCAATTCATTGGCTGGATATATATATAATTCTTCCTCGGGAATGAAACTGGATAAGTCCTCATGGAATTTTTGTGCTTGCAATAAATTATGGGTAACTAATAAAATCGGCCTATTCGTCTTTTCATATACGGAAGCCAGCAATAGTGATCTCGAGGAACCTGTCAGACCAGAGACGATCTGCTCCTTAAGCCCTTCATCGATGCCGGCTATTAACGAATGAACATCATCTTGTTTGGAGAACAAGTTCTGCAATCCATTCATTTTCTTCCCCCCTCTCTTTAACGTGCGAAAAACCATTTGTAATCCTTTTATTTGAACTTGGCCATTTCACCAAGCGTCCTCTTTATTAACGGCAATTTTATGTGCCCTGGTATTCCAGACAAACGGAAAAATGCTTTGGATTTTGTCCAAAGCCCTCTCCCGCTAATGAATAATATAATCGTTTTCATATAAATCAGGGTTTCTTTGCAGCGATTCATGGCAATCTTCACATATCGCCCTTACATGCATATCCCCTTCAGAATCATAAACGATCATCTCTTGTCGCTCTTCATCGGTAAGTTGATTAAAACCTAACTGCTCCGTACTCAGTGAGTGTGCCTCGATTGAGCCCAGCTTAGTTCCGCAATGTCGGCATCGATAATGGAGAGCCATTTGGTAACCCCCTATTTTAGTAATAGTGTTAGTATGTACAAATAGAGGGGTTTTATTCAGCGAAACAGGAAGATATTATTCTTTACTTATATCTACTCTCTGCTTATTGGTTATATTCGTTCATGACCTGTATAAATGGCTTTTCCATCCAGGCTTCACAAGAAGCTGCGCTTTTTTCGATCGTTGCCCCGACATGATCCCATTCTTCAGGCGAAAAGCGCCCCAATACATAATCAGATACCGGAATTCGGCCAATCGGGCGTCCAATGCCTATTCTGATTCGATTGAATTCTTGCGTACCCAAATGGGCAATTGAAGATTTTATCCCATTATGACCGCCTGCACTACCTTTTTGACGAAGGCGAAGCTTCCCTGGAGGCAAATCCAGGTCATCATATATAATGACCACATCCGCGATATCCACCTTAAAGAAATGCATGACAGCCGAAATGGATTCTCCTGACAAATTCATGTAGGTTAATGGTTTAAGCAATAAAACTTTTTCTCCCTTTACCATTCCTGCACCATATATTCCCTTATGTTTTGCTTGATCAAGTGGAATCGACCATCTTTTGGATAACTCATCTATTACTTCAAATCCGACGTTATGCCGGGTTTTTTCATACTGTTTACCTGGGTTCCCTAACCCTACAATAATTTTCATGATTCACACTCCGTCATTACGGTTATTTAGGGAGTTACGCTGGGACGAAGTTTCCCCAAGATCATTGACCTTAGAAAAATAGTACCCTAATTTCAAGCTGGCCTGCAAGCGACAGGAGAACTAATTAGGAAAAATCCCAATTAAAGGAATCCATTACAAAAAAAGGTCCGGTTTAAATTGATGGCATCCAGAGATTGAAAAGACGTAACTCGTTAAGAGCTACGCCTATTATATCACGATTCACTTGTTTAATCCCGGCATCATGACTCTGGTGATGCTTTGGTTTCCCTGCCTTCTTCATTTTCAGGGATACCGCCATCCTGCTGTTCACCTGTACTTATTTCCTCTTCCTGACGAGGAGCCAAAACGGATGCAACAACTTCTTCACCATCATTGTCGATTGTAACTTGCTTATTCGTTTGGATATCGGATATGTAGATTGTATCCCCTACCTGAAGTTCGGTAACGTCAACATCGATGGAGTCAGGAATGTCATTAGGTTTAGCCGTAACCGTGACTTCATGAAGTGACTGCTGTAGGACCCCGCCGTCTTTCACGCCTTTACAAACACCGACAAGGTTAATGCGAACTTGCGCTTGTAATTGAGCGGACATATCTACAATTAAAAAGTCTGCATGATAAATGGAGTTCTTTATTGGATCCTTTTGATATTCAGAGAGCATGACTTTATAACTCGCACCTTCCAATTCCAAAGAAATGATTCCATTACGGCCTATTTCCTTGATTGTCTTTTGAAGCTCGATATTATTGACTGAAATGGCCGTACTGTCATTTTTATTGCCATATACTATCGCAGGGATTTCGCCGTTTTCCCTCAAATTCCTTAAATTAGAGTGTTTTGAATCCGTACGTTCTTTTGCAGCTAATATATTACTCATACATCCTCCGCCTTCCTGAATATGAATTACAAGTTTCTCTATATTTAACATTTCCCTAAATGGCGAATCATTAAACATGAAAGGTAAAATCAGAAGGGACCAAGAAGGGGATAAACATATGGTAAACATAGGTATTCGCCGCAAAATCTTTTTTCTCTAATTCAAGCGTGAATCGCTTTTTTTTCCATTTCCCCCTCAACTTGCATCACTCGGTTAAGGATTTGTGCTGCTAGTGATGAGTATTGAATGCTATCCTTTTTCCGTGGCCTCGGCAGATTGATTTCCTTATTCATGACGACTTTGCCTTCCTCGATCAATATGACACGGTCGGCTAGCATTACGGCTTCTTCAACATCATGTGTAACAAGCAAGGCAGTAAATTCCCTTTTCCTCCATAGTTCTTCAATCAGCCTTTGCATGCCAATTCTCGTCAAAGCATCCAATGCCCCTAACGGCTCATCCAAGAGGAGAATGTCAGGTTGGTTCACCAATGCCCTCGCTAATGCAACCCTTTGCTTTTGCCCACCGGATAAAACGGACGGCCAATCACTTGCTCGATCTGCAAGGCCCACTTGCTCCAGTAATTCCATGGCATTTGGTTTCCAATTCCCTTTCAAGCCTATACCAATATTTTCAAGGTTTTTTTTCCAAGGAAAAAGCCTTCCATCCTGAAACATCGTACGTGAAGATTTATTTAATCCTTTCAATGGCTTTCCATTCACCAGTATCTGCCCGCCCGTCGGCTTTTCCAGTCCTGCCACAAGACGAAGCAAGGTGCTCTTTCCACATCCACTCTTACCGACAATGGCTACGAATTCCCCTTTTTCAAATGTGAGGTCCATCCCCTTTAATACTTCAAACTCCCCGAAATCCTTTCTTACACCCTGCAACTCCAACAAATTTCCATTTTTCATATTAATGACCTCCTCATTGGTATGATGGATGCCACTTTAAGCATCTTTTTTCAATTATTTTGGCCGCAACGTCCGATATTTTTCCCAATAAGGCATATAAGAGAATACTAAGAACAACAATATCCATCCTCATGAATTCCCGGGCATTCATAGCCATATATCCAATTCCGGAATTAGCGGATATTGTTTCTGCGACAATTAATGTGACCCACATGATTCCAAGAGAGAAGCGGATACCCACTAAAATGGATGGAAAGGCGGCAGGGAGAATAACATTCCAGAATAAAGAAAAACCACTTAACCCATAAACCCTCGCTGCTTCGATCAATCCCTTATCCACCGATTTCACTCCATGAAATGTATTTAGATAGATAGGAAAAAGAACCCCTAAAGCGACAAGGAAGATTTTCGCTTCTTCTTCTATACCAAACCATAAAATCACCAGCGGTATTAAAGCTAAATGCGGAATGTTACGCAACATCTGAAGCGAGGTATCGAATAAGGTTTCAGCTATGGATGATAATCCATTTAATAAACCTAGTACAAAACCAATGATCCCTCCTATTAAAAAGCCGATGAAGGCACGCTGAGCACTGATGCCGATATAATCTATAAGTTCACCTGTCCCCAATAAAGCGACACCTGCTTGAAACACTTCAGTCGGGGCAGGCAATATCCGATCCGACAAAATCCCCCATAAAGACAGCAGCTGCCAAGTTACCAAAAGGAGAATGGGTACAAGCCAAGATATGAGGTGAAGCCTATTGAACTTTTTGCTTAATTTTTTCTGCATCTTCATTTTCACTTCCTTTTGTAGGGTAGTGGTCATTGGCCAGTATTTCCCCAAATGGGCTAGTAGCTTTTGAAACGGGACTTTCCAGCTGTTCAACAGCGAGTAAAGGGAATAATAATTCCGCAACTCTGTACGCTTCTTCAAGATGAGGGTATCCAGATAAAACAAAGGATTCTATTCCGATTTCTTCATATTCCTTCATTCTGGCAGCAACATTTTCTGCACTCCCTACCAGTGCCGTACCGGCGCCCCCGCGCACTAGACCTACACCTGCCCAAAGGTTAGGGCTGATTTCAAGTGAATCCCTGTTTCCGTTATGGAGTTGCGACATCCGCTTTTGGCCCACTGAATCAAACCTTCCGAAAATCTTTTGTGAATTTTCAATCATTTCGTCATCCACATATTTAATGAGCTCATCCGCTGCCTGCCAAGCTTCTTCTTCCGTTTCCCTTACAATGACATGCATCCGTATGCCAAACCTGACCTCACGTCCATATTCCGCTGCCTTTTTACGTACCTTTTCAATTTTTTCAGCCACTTGCACCGGAGGTTCACCCCAAGTCAAGTACACATCAATATGCTTTCCTGATATATCGATGGCCGGGTCGGATGAACCTCCGAAATAGAGTGGTGGGTACGGTTTTTGTACAGGTGGCAACAAGATATCCCCGCCTTCAATCTTTAGGTGCTCCCCTTCAAAGTCCACCTTGTCCCCGGACATCTGCTTTCTCCAGATATCAAGAAATTCATCTGTTTGCCCATATCGTTCCTTATGATTCAGAAATACGCCATCACCTGCCAGTTCGACCGGGTCCCCTCCAGTTACTACATTGATCAAGAGACGTCCATTCGACAGCCGGTCGAAGCTCGAAGCCATCCTGGCAGCCAAGGTTGGCGACATCAAACCTGGTCGGACCGCAACTAGAAATTTCATTCTTTCCGTTGCGGAAATCAATGAAGAACCCACTACCCACGCATCCTCACAAGACCGTCCCGTCGGAAGCAACGCTCCTTCAAATCCCAAATGATCGACCGCCTGTGCTATTTGTTTTAAATAAGGAAGCGTGATTGCCCTCCCTCCCTTTGTCGATCCTAAATAGCGACTTTCCCCGTGTGATGGTAAAAACCAAAAAACTTTCATTTTCATTTCCCCCTTAATGTTTTTTTAGATTTGCAGAAGCATCCAGAATATTAATCTTGCTTGGGATTAATTTAAGATTGTAAAACGTATCGGCAATCTTTTGTTGATCATCCAAAACGCCATTGGAAATCTCCTCAAGTCCATATTCTTTTCTATTTAATGTTTTTTCCAATGCCTCAACACTCATTCCAATTTCCGGTGATAGAAACTCAGCAACATCCCTTGGGTTCTCTTCAATCCATTTATCAACTTTTATCAGTTCTTCTTTGATAATCTTCAAAGCCTCTTCGTTCTCGGCAAATGAATCAGTTGCCAAAAAGAATTCACGATTCGCCACCAGTCCTTCTCCATCCCGGAGAGTTTTCGTTTCAAGTTCCAATTCCGCCGCTGATAAAAATGGATCCCATATTACCCAGGCATCGATTTGGTTTCCTTCAAAAGCGGCCCTCGCATCAGCCGGTGGCAAGTAGACGGGCTGAATGTCATCAAGAGTAAGACCTGCTTCCTCTAACGCTTTGACCAATAGGTAATGAACATTGGAACCTTTATTCAAGCCAACCTTCTTACCTTTTAAATCTTTCACATTTTTAATGGGTGAATCCTTTTGTACGACTATGGCCTCTCCTGATGGGTTTGCCGGCTGATTAGCAATATAGACAAGCGGAGCATTGGCTGCTTGTGCAAATATCGGCGGTGCCTCCCCTGTGTGCCCAAAATCAATGCTGCCGACATTCAAGGCTTCAAGCAGCTGAGGTCCTGCAGGGAATTCAGTCCAATCGACTGTATAACCCACTTCCTTTAAATGTGTTTCCAGCTCTCCCTTTGATTTTAAAATATTTAATGTCCCGAATTTTTGATAACCGATTCGGATGGTCTTATCCGATTCTTTTGCATCAGCACTTGTGGAACTGTTCTTTTCCTGCCCGCAAGCACTCACTATCAGCATGAAGATGCTGAAGATGGACAGCAGCCATATCTTTCGTTTTTTCTTCATATTCTGCACACCCTTCTTAAACTATTTATATAAAAATAAAAGGCTCCTTTTCTTCACCAAAAGGACAATGGGCAAATAGTTGCCTAATGTTCAATGGTAAGTGAAAAGGAGCCTTCGGTAGTCCGATCGGCGTTAACCAACTTGCGTTAGTACAAGTTTTCATTCCATGGATATGAATTGAAATTGTATAGCCATTTTATTATTAGTATTCATATCTGTCAACTAAGAATTTAATGTTTTTTGAAAATTCCAAACCAAAACACGGCGAACCTGAAGGCCCGCCGTGTTTTGGCTAATTTTGTTATCAATCGAATAATGTGCTGACTGATTGTTCCTCATGCACACGAATAATTGCCTCTGCAATCAAAGGTGCTACAGAAAGTCCAGTAATTTTATCGATTTTCTTATCTTCAGATAGGGCAATCGAGTTAGTCACGACCAATTCCTTGATCGTTGAATTTTGAATCCTTTCGATGGCAGGACCTGAAAGGACTGGGTGTGTACAACAAGCATACACTGCTTTAGCACCATTCTCCACAAGGGCATTGGCTGCTAGTGTAATAGTGCCTGCAGTATCGATGATGTCATCAATCAGTATTGCTGTCTTCCCTTCAATATTACCAATGATGTTCATGACTTCAGCCACGTTCGGTCTTGGACGGCGCTTATCGATAATGGCAATCGGTGCTTTTAGGCGATCGGCCATTTTACGGGCACGTGTTACACCACCATGATCTGGGGAAACGATGACGATATCACTTAAATCTTTTTCCTTGAAGAAATCAGCTAAAATCGGAACAGCAACAAGGTGATCGATCAGAATATCGAAGAAACCTTGAATTTGTGGTGCGTGAAGATCTAATGTGATAACACGGTGGGCACCAGCCGTTTCTAAAAGATTTGCGACAAGTTTAGCTGTAATTGGTTCACGCGCACGCGCTTTACGATCTTGTCGGGCATAACCGTAATATGGCATTACAATATTGATCGTTTTAGCTGAAGCACGTTTAAGAGCATCGATCATAATTAAAAGTTCCATTAAATTTTCATTGACTGGTTGGCTTGTTGATTGGATTACGTAAACGTCACAGCCACGAATACTTTCTTCAATATTAATCTGAACTTCACCGTCACTGAAACTTGTTACGCTACATTTTCCAAGTTCAACACCGATTGCAGCAGCAATTTCCTGAGCTAAATCGAAGTTTGAATTTAAAGAGAATACTTTTAAATTAGGATCTAAATACTGATTTGACATGATGACCTCCGTCGGTTATTTATTAAATTTCAAATTCTTGACATAATCTTCTTTGTTAACTTGGCGAGCCCGGGCAACGGATAGGGCTTCCTGCGGTACATCTTGCGTGATGGTTGACCCAGCAGCTACATATGCCCCTTCTCCTACTGTCACGGGTGCAACCAGATTAGAATTGCAGCCTATGAAGACATTGTCTTCAATCTTCGTCAAATGTTTATTTTTCCCGTCGTAATTCACGGTAATAGATCCGCAGCCTATATTAACATTCTCCCCGACCTCTGCATCTCCAATATAACTCAAGTGAGAGGCCTTGCTTCCTTCGCCAAAAACGGTCTTTTTAATTTCGACAAAATTACCGATCTTAACTGAATCCTTAATATCTGATTGAGGTCTAACATGTGCGAATGGACCGATTTTGACAAAACTTCCAATACTGCTTTCGTGTACAACCGATTGGAGGACTTCCGTTCCATCACCAATTTCACAATTACTGATTTCCGTATTCGGGCCAATCAAGCAATCCTGCCCGATAATACTTTTTCCTTTAATGAATGACCCAGGGTTAATGACTGTATCCTGTCCGATTTGCACATCCGCTTCAATGAACGTAGTAAGCGGATCGATGATCGTTACACCATTCCTCATATGCGTTTCATTGATGCGTTTCCGTAAAATTTGCTCCGCCTGCGATAAAGCCACTCGGTCATTTACACCCAATGTCTCCTCGAAATCACTGGATTGGAAGGCTGTCACCACTTCGCCTTCCTCTTTTAAGATTTCAATGACATCCGGTAAGTAATATTCTCCCTGGACATTTTCATTTGAAACTTTTTTCAGCGCGCTAAATAATGCTTGATTATCGAAGCAATATGTACCGGTATTTATTTCCTTAACATATCTTTCTTCATCAGTGGCATCCTTATGCTCGACGATTTTTTCTACAAGACCGCCTTCACCGCGAAGGACCCTTCCATAACCAGCAGGGTTATCTGCATATGCTGTTAAGATTGTTGCTTTCGCCTGACTTTGCTCATGCAAGGTTATAAGCTCTTTCATCGTTTCCGCTTTAATCAGAGGCGTATCACCGCAAATAACAAGAGTCGTTCCACTTTTTACGGATAAAACGCTTTCCGCTTGCATTACAGCATGTGCCGTACCTAATTGCTGTTCTTGTAAGGCATACTTGCATGAATCACCAAGTTGTTCTTGTACTTTTTCAGCTCCATGGCCGATTACTGTAACAATATCTTCTATTTGAAGTTGATTGACTTGATCGATAACATGTTGTACCATTGGTTTCCCGCAAACAGGGTGCAAAACCTTATAAAGCTTAGATTTCATCCTAGTACCTTGCCCAGCGGCCAATATTATTGCATAGCGATTACTCATAACAGGCCTCCATTTTCACCTTTTTATCCACTAAAAATATTATCTCAAATAGTGATTCTTTTCAAGGTAACAATTAAAAGTACATATAATTGTCAATCAATTATTTTAAAAAAGTTCGATTTCCGACAGCCTTACTAAAGTTATTAATGGACCTTTTAGCATTATTTTAAATCATGGTCGATGTCATTTTCATTAACGGCATAATACAGAAACCATGTCTCCTCCCCTTTATAACACTAGCAAGCCCCATTATCCCAAAACATTGCCATGATCGCGCTAGACCTATGTACAAGCCATCTGGAAGTACTGCACCCTTTGTTAACTTCCATTCCTAAAACAGATTACCGATTCAATTCATCTTCGCTCATTGGATGGTTAGAGTAAGTGGTATCCTCAAATCCCGCTTACAGGAATTTCAATATCAGGATGAACAAAAAGGTTTAAAAAATAAAAAGGATGGGTACTTAAACCCTGAAGATATCACCTTAATTTTACAATTTAGATAATTAAAGCAAATGTCCGAATGTGAATAGGTTCTAAACTTATCCGTTTATGAATAAATAAAAAAGAGCACTACTTATGAAGTAGGCTCTAGATGCACGAATTATAAATTTAAAGTTTAAAAGTAAGGTTATTTTAAGAAGCACCTGCTCCAGCTTCCTCTAATTCAGTTTCAAGTTCTCCCAATCGATGATATTCTGTCAAGACAGCTTCTTGAATTTTCCCGCGTGTCGAGGAATTGATTGGATGAGCGATATCCCGGAATTCTCCATCTGGAGTTCGTTTACTTGGCATTGCTACAAATAAACCATTGTTTCCGTCGATCACACGAATATCATGAACCACAAATTCATTATCCAGTGTAATTGATGCGATAGCTCTCATACGACCATCCGTATTCACACGGCGTAATCTTACGTCAGTTACTTCCATTTAAGCTCACCATCCCTTTTTGTTGTTGTTAAAACTTAAAGTACATATTCAACAAAAAAACGTGAACTCCTTCTATTATCTGTAATTTTTTTAGAAAATTCAGCCTAGTTTTCAAAAACAGTAAAAATCACCCTTACATTACAGGAAAATTACCCAGTACGAATTCCCTTAAAAAATAAAAAAAAACGCCCGTTTATTTAACGAGCGCTACTACTTCTATTTCCACTAGTGCATCTTTAGGAAGGCGAGCAACCTCTACACAAGAGCGAGCAGGTTTGTGAGCAGAAAAATATTCTCCGTATATTTCATTAATCGAACCGAAATCATCCATACTTTTAATGAATACCGTAGCCTTAATGACAGTTTCCAATGAAGCCCCAGCTTCTTTCAATACAGCTTGGAGATTTTTAAAGACCTGGTGTGTTTGTTCCTTTACATCCCCAGTCACCATCTCACCAGACGCAGTAAGTGGGATCTGTCCTGAACTGAAAAATAACTTATCCACGATCACGCCTTGTGAATATGGTCCGATCGCTGCCGGTGCTTCATCAGTATGTATCGTTTTCATTAAATGATTCCCCCTATTCCTATTTAAAATAATTCCCACGGCTGACATTGATTTTCTTGTCTCTTTCGACCACCTGCGTCAACTTGATTAATGAAACATAGTCCTCGACAAGGCACTCCTCCGAATGTTCGGATTCGACCAGCACCGCAATTCCGGCAACTGTTGCCTTAAATTCATCCAATAGACTGATCATACCGTTAATGGTACCCCCAGCCTTCATGAAATCGTCTACAATTAAAACATTCGAACCCTCAACCAAGCTTCTCTTAGAGAGTACCATAGTCTGGATCCTCTTTGAAGAGCCTGAAACATAATTGATGCTCACTGTAGAACCTTCCGTTACTTTATTATTCCTGCTTACAATGACAACTGGAACATTCAAATAATTTGCCACGGCGTATGCTAATGATATCCCTTTGGTTGCCATTGTCATGATGACTGAGACATTTTTCTTGGCATACATTGAAGCGATTATCCTTCCAACCTTATTGACGGTTTGCGGATGTCCTAATATGTCTGTCATATATAGATAACCGCCAGGAAGTAACCTTTCGGGACTAGCGATCGTAGCGCATAATCCGTCAATGAAGGCATTGGTTTCTTCTTCCTTGATGGAAACAATATATTTCACTCCACCTGCCGCACCTGGAACGGTTGTTAAAGATCCTATCCCGCGTTGTTCAAAGGTATCTTTGATGATTGTCAAATCTTCACTGATCGAGGATTTTGCCGAACTATATCTTTCAGCAAAATAAGTCAGCGAAACAAGTTCCCCTGGATGTTCTAATAAATAATTGGTCATATCGACTAGCCTCTCGCTGCGACGAAATTTCATTGAGACACCCCCTTTGTGAATTCCGAATATTATATAGCAACTATACCACTAATGTACGTTTCTATTCAAGATGGTTTCGATCACCCAGTAAACGGACCGCATAGACTTGATCACAAAATCCGCGAAGTCCATTATAAATTCTTTGCATGCGCGAATCATGTTCCACCAAACCAAAAACGGTCGGGCCACTTCCGCTCATTAAGACCGAATCCGCTCCAAATGTCTTCATTTGATCTTTAATGTTCGCAACCTCTGGGTATAACTGCAATGTCACTTGTTCCAGAACATTACCCAACCCTTCACATACATCGTGATAATTGTTTTCCATAATAGCCGAAATCATTCCAGGTACATCCGGATGCTCCATTTTTGAAGTTTGGAGCCTTTTGTATATATCTGCTGTCGATACGCCGATCGTCGGTTTGGCCAAGATGACCCAGCATTTTGGCGGTGCGGGAAGATGCGTGATTTTTTCCCCGCGCCCCCTGGCCAATGCCGTTCCTCCATATACACAAAATGAAACATCAGAGCCAATTTCAGCTCCTATTTCCGCAAGTTCATCCATGGAAAGACCAAGCTTCCACAGTCTATTTAAGCCTCTCAAGGTAGCTGCGGCATCACTGCTTCCACCAGCAAGTCCTGCGGCTACAGGTATATTTTTCTCTATAGTTATGGAAACACCTTTATTGATTCCAAAACGTTCCTTTAGAATAAATGCAGCTTGATAAGCTAAATTCCGATGATCATCCGGAACAAATCGATTATGGGATAGAATTTGAATATGATTTCCCGTTATTTCCTTTAGTTCAATTCTATCGGCAAGGTCGACTGTCGTCATGATCATTTCCACCTCATGATACCCATCAGGCCGTTTGAAAAGCACATCCAAAGCCAAATTAATTTTGGCCGGGGCTTTTTCCATAAGCTTCAATATGTCCACCTACTTTAACGTTCTTAAAAGTTCTTGTCCTATTCTATCATATTTGTTTATATTCTAAAGGTTTTTTCATCGTAATTTCAATGTAATGAAGCTAAGATCGGCCCTTAGAGGAGAATAGACACATGTAGGCACATTGGAGAGCAGCTGCTTCCTGCATCCCAAAAGACTTGCTACATATTCCATATGGCATTCACCGATACATAAAAAAACCAGACTCCTTAACTACAATGTAAGCAAAAATGAATGGAGCTATACATTGTATAAAGAGTCCGGCTTCTTTCAACATGACGGCATGATGCAATTAAGTGTTTGATCTTACTCTTTGTTCACCAATTGACGTTGTGCTTTTTCGATAGCAAGTTTTACCATGTTCCCTGCGTCCCTGGCCCGGATTCCTCCCCAACCTTCTTTCTGGACAACATCGTAAAATCCAAGTTCTTTAGCCAATTCCTCTTTAAGATCATTTGACATAATCCCTTTTTTCCTGCTCAAGCGAAGCAACCCCTTTCACATGCCGTCACATGCCTAGTGTTTGCATCATACGCTATTTCATTACATCCTTTTTAAGCCTTTATTGGAGCTCACAGGTATTCTATACAAAACAAAAAGCAGCAAACAAAGTTGTTCGCTGCCTCGTCTAAGTTACATCTCTTGTTGTTTGTTTAAAAATGTTAGTTCTACGGTTTCCGTTAAAACATCCGCATAGCTGTAAGATACTCTTTCAAACGCATTTTCATCTTGGTCGAGCTCAATTACAAAAACAGCCGGATAAGTTTCCGCCAAAGTTCCGAATCGTTCTACAGTCTTTCTTCTTCCACCGTTTGCTTTTAAGAGCAATCTTTTACCTAGGTTTGAATCAAGTGCAGTTTTAATATCAGCTAGAGTTTTTGGCATTTTCGGTCCACCTCACTAAGTTAAGTATATCACAATTCACAAATATACGCAAACAAAATAATAAATTATATCAGCACTTAAAAATGTAGTCAATATATTTTTATCTGAAATTCGGCAAAATCGCGAACAATTTTATTATATCCTGGGAAATGAAAAATTATGTAAACGAACTATTTCATTATCTATTAAGCCGAATTTTCGTAATTAAAACATTACCTACTGACATCACTCAACAAAAAACCAGTTTTTCTGTGACGATATCCGAATTCTTACCCACTAAAAGCAAGCTGCATTCTTTCAAAATGCAGCTCGTTCATTCTTCCTGAAATGGCTTGAAAGGCAACCCGGTCCGTAACACCCCTTTTGTCTCAATTCCCCCCAACCCCTTCTCTCCCGTTAATGTATTCCGAAGGACATCCCATACATGAATATGATCGGAAAAAGGCGTAAAGCTTATCTTTCCGACGATATATACCGGATCAAGAGCATGTATATTAACACGGGAAGGAGAACTTGCAAAATTTGCCCCCGCTTGGATCAGCGATTCAAAATGCGACTGACAAGCCCCGGCAAATATAATCAGTTGGTCTAAATGAGAAACCCTCCTTCGCGCTTCTCTAACCGTCTGTACAAAATCCTTTGAGTGCCGGTAGGCATTAATATCGGATATCGGTCCTTTTGATTTTGAATAGGCATCATGACCGGTGACAACAAGAATGTCCGGTCGATAATGGTCCAACAGCCCCCCGATTCTTTGGGGCATTTCCTTTTCATTGCAATAGATGCCATTGACCGGAATACTGAATTTCTGATACAGATCCATGCATTTCCTTAAGTAAGATGCATCCCCATCAACATGGAGGACCCTCCCTGGTATCTGAAAGTATTCACCGCTGTACCGATAACCATTACTGGATTGATAGCCATTTTTTTGTTGTTGCAGCTCTAGATCTTGTGTTAATAAGCGGTAAGATTGTTCTTGAAGTACCTCATTCGACCTTTGTCGATCATTTCTTTCATTATCATTAATGATCATTAAATCTTGAAATGGTGCATCTGCAATAAGTCGGATATCTTCCCCATAAAGAACAGCTTGACGCCTTCCGTCAATATCACGGATATCGATTACCCGGAACAACACGTCGCATTTATAAGAAACCCGACCAACAATATCGTTTATTTGAATATTCATGGCCCCACCCCATGAGAAGACTTATTTTCAGCCCGCCCTAGTTTATTTTCATTCTTAAGTTATGCGAACCATTCTTGAATGGTGAAAGGTGGAGATTGATTACATTTTCGGATACGTTCCCTCATGGTTGGTCAATTTCAAAATAAAAAAAGCCGGAAGCTGGGATTGACCCCATTCCGACTTGAATATTTCACATTTCCTTTATTTGAAATTCGGCAATAATGCATCACTTAAGCGGCCGAATTCTTTGATGCTCAGCGTTTCCCCCCGTCTGGAAGGATCCACTTCCGCGACTTCGAGAGCGGCAAGTATAAGTTCTTTTTTCGATTTACCATCTGGCAGCTGACTGGTTAAGTTATTTAAAATCGTTTTCCGACGCTGTGCAAAGCTCGCCCTGGTCACAGTGAATAAGAAATCCTCATCCAGGACCTCGACGATCGGCTTCACGCGCCTTGTAAGACGGATTACAGCTGAATCAACATTAGGCTGAGGCATGAATACCGTTTTGGGTACTATCATCACTGTTTCGGCTTCGGTATAATATTGAATGGCAATGGATAAAGAACCGTATTCCTTTGTCCCAGGTTTTGCGGCAATTCGATCGGCCACTTCCTTTTGCAGCATGCACACGATGCCTCTAATGGGCAGGTCTTCGGACAATAGCTTTAAAATGATGGGAGTCGTGACATAGTATGGCAGATTTGCAACAACCATCAGGTCCGAAAAGCCAGCAAATTCCTCCTCGATGACCTTCTTGACATCAGCTTTGAGAACATCCCCGTGAATGATGTTTACATTGTTATAGGGAGACAGTGTATCCGATAAGATGGGCAGCAGACGCTGATCAATCTCAAAGGCCGCAACCTTTTTGCTGCTTTTCGCTAGTTGTTCCGTCAATGCCCCGATTCCCGGCCCAATTTCGATGGCGCCGCTTTCCTCTGTCAAATTGGCATGTTCGACAATACGTTTCAAGATATTCGTATCGATTAAAAAGTTCTGGCCTAAGCTCTTTTTAAAGGAGAATCCATATTTCTTTAATATTTCTTTCGTTCTGACAGGGGTTGCAATATCCTTATTCATTTTTTTCCTCCTGAATTATCTGTACCATCGCTTTCTCAAAAGCCTCAGTTGATATTTGGAACATTTTTAGTCTCTTATATAACTGTTTACCATTGGTAAACCCGATTTTTAAAATAGATCCAAGTTTTTCCCTTCGTTCCTTGGCACCGGATCCCCCGATTAAACCCGCATCTATTAAATCCTGCTGTGAAATTTCTTCTGAAGCCTCTTCATCCATTAATTGGGCGTCCTTTAAAGCATTACGAATTGCCTCAGGAGAAGCATGTTCCACGCCAATTCCTCTACCTGACTTAGGAAGGGCTTCCTTCTTCGTTAAAAAGGCGTGTTTACAGCCTTTTACTTGTTCAGAAATTATATTCCTGATTTTTTGACCAGGAAAGTCAGGGTCTGTGAAAATGATGGCTCCACGTGTCTTTTGTGCAAGCCTCACCTGCTCAATACAAGACTCATTCACCGCGGAACCGTTAGTTTCTATTGTATCAGCATTTACAGCCCTTTTTATCGCTACCGTATCGTCTTTTCCTTCTACAACAATAATTTCTTTAATCTTTTTCATGGTTTCCTCCATACAGAAAAGCGCAAGCGCTTTGATTAGCTCTTGGATAAACGTAACCGGTCCCCCGTAAAATTTTCTGGATAGAGAATCCAGTCAAGATCATTTATGAAGTTCACACGCATATATTGAAATCTTATGGAATAGTGAGACGTCTATCTTATTAAAACAGTTTTACATAGGGTTTTTCAACAAACAGAAAATAAAACGCAAAAAACAGGAGACGAATTCATCTCCTGCGAGAGAAACCTTATTAGTCCAATACACGAATCTTTACCCTCTTTACACCCCAGCGATAGGCATCATTTTTTGAGGAAAAGAAGACGTCAATCCTATTTCCCTTTATTGCTCCGCCTTTGTCAGCAGCTACTGCATAGCCATAACCATCCACATATACTTTCGAGCCCAAAGGAATTACGTTTGGATCGACAGCGATGATTTTCGCACCCGGATTACTCTTTAGATTCACGCCTGTGGACGTGACACCGGAACAGCCCTTACAACTGGCAGTATAAGCTGTTGATGATACGTATATTTCTTTTCCACTTGAAGAACTAACGTTAGTTACTCCGCGTGATGCCTGGGCAACCGTCGTTCGAGTTCCGACCGTTACAACTTTATCCTGCTTTTTATTAACTACTTTTTCTGAAAGTAATTCTCTTTTAA
Source organism: Peribacillus sp. YIM B13472 (assembly GCF_042788005.1). Classification (NCBI taxonomy): domain Bacteria; kingdom Bacillati; phylum Bacillota; class Bacilli; order Caryophanales; family Bacillaceae; genus Peribacillus; species Peribacillus sp. YIM B13472. The sequence continues at coordinate 12,943 of NZ_JBHZPG010000036.1, read as the reverse complement.
CCTCTTTGCCATTTTCTTTAATAACTTTATATTTCTTGGAAATGAGTCCGTCTTTTCCTTCTTTGACAATTTTCTCTTTCCCTTTTGATAAAGAGTCATCTTTTTTAGTTATGACAGCAAAGTCAACTGGTTCTTCCACTACATCGGTGACTTTTTCAATTCGAACTACGTTTACCGTATTCTCAGCTTCAACTTTTTCGGTTAATTCTGGCTCAACTCGATCCAAATCATTGAGTTTTACTCCTTGTTGCTTTAAAAAGTCAGCGACAGTAGTCGAAGTTGACCATACCTGCTTTTCGTCTCCACCTACCACTAATTTCAGTGAAAAGGCTTTGTCTATGGCAACTTCCATATTCGCTTTCAGCTTCGTATTTTTCGAAGGGGTGATCTTATCCTGTTCCTTCACACTAAGATTTTGGTCTTTTAAAAGTTCGTCTACCGTATCGGCGGTGGACCAAACATCCTTCGTCTTACCATCCTGTACCATGACGATTTTTTGTGCAGGCTTCCAAACCACCTCTAAATCATCATCAACCTTGGTGGCTCTTGATGGGTGGACATAGTCTGCAGCTTTAACGGTAATCTCTAAATCTTCCAACATATCATTTACAGTAGCCGCGTGTGTACGCACTACCTCTTTTTTTCCGTCTAGCATGATTGTTACTGTATCCTTTGTTCCTTGATATATAAGTATTCCCAATGCTGTAGAAACAAGAATAGCACTGCAAATGGCAATTGCCATTCTCTTCTTCCCAAAAGGTTTGGGAATAAGGTTTTTCATAGTTTTTAATAGAATGAAAAACTCCTCCTTCCTCCCGGTGATTATATAGACTTAGTTATCAAGCTGTCAACCCATTCACTTCTCATTCAGGAAATTACTACCTATTATGCATATTTCATATTGAAAAGGAAAGGGTGACTTCTCGACATAATAAGCCTATAGTTGGAGTGAAATTTGTAGAAACCTTAAAAAAATTCAATTTTAGCTAGTGAACCCCGGGGGATATTGTAAAATAATATGTCAGTTAATGCCGAATAATTTCTTGGCATTTTCTGTTGTTGCCTGGGAAACTTCCTCTAATGTGAGTTGTTTGATTTCTGCAATTTGTTCAGCAACAAGCTTCACATACGAAGGTTCATTCCGCTTCCCTCTATAAGGATGGGGAGCCAAGTATGGACAGTCGGTCTCTATCAGTAAACGGTCTAAAGGTACGGCTGCTGCCACTTCCTTTGGTTTTTTTGCATTTTTGAAGGTCACAGGGCCCCCCAATGAAATATAAAAGTTCATATTGATGCATTCCAAAGCCGTTTCTGCACTTCCGCTAAAGCAATGCATGATGCCTCCAACCCTTGATGCCTCTTCTTCCTTGAGTATGTTCACGATATCCGCGGTCGCTTCCCGGTTATGGATGATAATGGGCAGCCCCACCTTTTTTGCCAATCGGATTTGCTTCCTGAACACCTCCATTTGGACATCCTTCGGTGATTTATCCCAATGATAATCCAGGCCCATCTCACCTATGGCAACGACCTTTGGATGATTGGATAATTCCTCGATCCATTGTAAGTCATCTTCTGTCATATCTATAGCATCCACAGGATGCCACCCCACCGCGGCATACATGAAATCATAAGCTTCTATTAATTCCATTGCCCTTATAATAGTAGGCCGGTCAAAACCAACGACTACCATATTATTGACTCCTGCTTCCTTAGCTCTATCTATTACGTCTTCGAGATCCTCGTTGAATTGTTCCGCATTAACATGTACGTGTGTGTCAAATAACATTATTTTTCTTCCTTTCTAGCACTATTTTATTAAAAAATGAAAGTTTTATGTTTCACATTTAGGTAACAAAAAGATTACAAAGAAGCCTATATGCCCAACAAATAAATGCAGAACCAAAACCTGAACCTGTATTCCCTTACTTTTTCCAAAAGCATAAAGAAAAAAACATAAAAATGTTTCATATGAAACACCTTTATGTTTTCATCTGTTTATTTCACCTTTGAACCATTTGGAATCGATGAATCTATTGTAGCGACTGAGAGCACACCATCCTGGCTTCCCGCCAAAATCATTCCTTGAGAGAGCTCGCCACGAAGTTTAACAGGTTTTAAATTTGTTACACATATCACTTTTTTGCCTACTAAATCCTCGGGTTTATAATGCTGTGCAATGCCTGATACGACTTGGCGTTTCTCATAACCCAAATCAAGCTGAAGTTTAAGAAGCTTATCCGCCTTCTTTACAGGCTCAACTTCCATGACCTGAGCAACACGAAGCTCCACTTTTGTAAAGTCATCAATAGTGATTTCATCAACTTCGGGAATCGTCTCTTCCACTTTTTCCTCGGCCTTGGGGGCACCACCCTGCATTTGTTCTTTAATATATAAAACTTCCTCTTCCATATCCAGACGAGGGAAGATCGGGTCCCCCTTCAAGACTTTTGTTTCAGCAGGAATTTGACCGAACTCCGCTAAACTGTCCCAGGATTTTAACACATCATCTTTGATGCTAAGCTGAGCAAAGATTTTTTCCGGTGTTTGCGTCAAGAACGGTTTCAAAAGGATTGCCGTCCTGCGTAATGATTCCGCCAAATGAACCATGACACTAGCAAGGTCTTCTTTCCTTGATTCATCTTTAGCAAGAGTCCATGGCTGGGTCTCATCAATGAATTTATTAGTTCTGCTCACGAGTTGCCAAATGGATGTTAGTGCAACTGAAAATTCCATGTTTTCCATTGCTTCCTCATACTTGCCTACCGTATCTTGGTTCATTTCAAGCAAAGCCTTTTCGAACTCGCCATTGGATCCTTCGTAATTTGGAATCACACCATCAAAATACTTATTGACCATTGCAACTGTTCGATTTAATAAATTCCCTAAATCATTTGCCAGGTCAAAATTGATCCGTTCCACAAACCCTTCCGGTGTAAATACTCCATCTGAACCAAATGGTACTTCACGCAATAAGTAGTAGCGTAAAGAATCCAAACCGTAACGATCAATCAATGTAACGGGATCCACTACATTACCTTTTGATTTGGACATTTTACCATCTTTCATGAGAAGCCATCCGTGGGCAAAGACTTTCTTTGGAAGCGGCACGTCAAGAGCCATTAACATGATCGGCCAATAGATTGTATGGAAACGAACGATTTCCTTTCCGACCAGATGTACATCGGCAGGCCAATAATTCAAGTATTTAGAATCATTATCCGTTCCATACCCTAATGCCGTTATATAATTGGTCAATGCATCGATCCATACATAAATAACATGCTTTGGATCTCCCGGCACCTTGATTCCCCAATCGAAAGTAGTACGTGAAACGGCCAGATCTTCCAATCCAGGCTTGATGAAGTTATTGATCATTTCGTTTTTGCGCGATTCCGGTTGAATGAAATCCGGATTCTCCTCATAAAACTTCAGTAACCGATCCGCATATTTACTCATCTTAAAGAAATAAGATTCCTCTTTCACCTTTTCAACAGGCCTGCCGCAATCAGGACAGTTTCCATTGCTTTCTTCCACCTGACGTTCCGTGAAGAAAGATTCACAAGGTGTACAATACCACCCTTCATATTGGTCCAAGTATATATCCCCCTGGTCCAATAGCCTTTTGAATATCTTGGCTACGACCTCTTTATGGCGATCTTCCGTCGTCCTGATGAAATCATCATATGAAATATCAAGCTTTTCCCAGAGCTCTTTAATCCCTGATACGATATTATCTACATATTGCTGTGGAGTGATTCCTTCCTCAGCCGCTTTACGCTGGATTTTTTGACCATGTTCATCAGTTCCTGTTAAATACATGACATCGAAGCCACGCATCCTTTTATAACGAGCCATGGCATCCCCTGCCACTGTCGTATACGCGTGCCCTATATGTAAATTACCACTCGGATAATATATGGGTGTCGTGATATAGAATGTTTTTAATTTATCTTGCACTTCGTTCCCTCCTCATCATTTGAAAAACCGGCTATAGTGCTGGCCAAGCCATAAGAATATATTTTAAGCTATTATCTCTATTTTAACGCTATATACAATTCCGCGCGACAATAATCACTAATCTAATCATCATGTTAATAGAATAAAAAAATATAAGTAAATATCATTTTAACAATAAGGGTACTGGAAGTGAACTTCCCTTATGACAGCATTACCTCTTACCTCAACAAAATATACCTAAATTTCTTTTTTTGTGCAACAACTCACATATTCGTAAACTTTTTCAGAAAATTATCCTTAATTCAGAACTTTTGTTTTGAAACTAAATGATATTTAATCATATAATAGTGAAGTATGTTTTTTATATGCATACTTTGTCGAAATGTGGTGAAGTGAGTAGTTCTTTGTATCCTGCTATTTCTTCACCTTTAAAGATATAACCGATTTTTTCTCTTTAAAAGCCTTTTTGTTACACGTAAAGATCCATGCTATTTCTTACAAAAAAATGAAAATAAATCATTGACGAATTTGGGAATGGCTGGTATTATAAATTTATAAAAAAATTTGTCGAATAATGGCGAAAAAAATAGAAATAGGGTACTAGATTGTAACTGAGAGGAGAATTTTTTAAATGAAATCTACAGGTATTGTTCGTAAAGTTGATGAGTTAGGCCGGGTGGTTATTCCAATCGAACTTCGTCGTACATTGGGTATCGCTGAGAAAGATGCTCTTGAAATCTATGTTGATGATGAGCGCATCATCTTGAAAAAATACAAACCAAACATGACTTGCCAAGTTACAGGTGAAGTTTCCGATAACAACCTTACACTTGCTAATGGTAAATTGATCCTTAGTCGTGAAGGTGCAGAATTACTTATTCAAGAAATTCAACAAAACTTCACTGCTTCTAAATAAATGATAAAAAAACTTCCGGTCTTCGGAAGTTTTTTTTTATGTTTATTATTATTGTATATCAATGTGATAGGCTTGATATACATCGCGTTTTTGCATATTGCGATCTTTTGCGACCTGCTTGATTGCATCCTTTGAAGTGCACTGCTTGGTTTCTATATAATGATTAACATGACCGACGATGTCAAGGGCCATCCACCAAGCTTCTTCAGGTTCATCTTCCGACCATTGCCCGCCTTCAATTATTAAACAGAACTCACCGCGAATTTCAGATTCCATCGCCCACGTCAATGCTTCACTCACAGTCCCCCGAATGAACTCTTCAAATTTCTTGGTTAATTCGCGGCATAATACTATACGGCGGTCACCTAAAATTTCATGCATATGCTTCAATGTTTCTTTCAATCGATGTGGCGATTCATAAACGATCCAAGTCGATTCCATTTTTTTTAATTTTTCCAGCTCCTGCTTTTTTTCTTTTGCTCCCCGTTGTAGAAAGCCATAAAAGTAAAAAGGCTGCGGAATCAGTCCAGATGCGATCAATGCAGTTAATGCAGCATTGGCCCCTGGCAACGGGATGACTTTAAACTGTTCGGCAATGGCATCTTTGACCAGTTCATATCCCGGGTCGGATATCGTCGGCAAGCCAGCATCACTCACCAATGCGATGACCTCTCCAGATCGAAGCCTCTCTAGCATTTGCTTCCCGCTATATTCCTTATTATGTTCATGGTAACTGACGATAGGTGTCGAAATTTCAAAGTAGTTGCATAATTTCTTCGTATTTCGCGTGTCCTCAGCAGCAATGACATCCGCTTCCTTTAAGATTCTTAAAGCCCGGAAACTCATATCCTCAAGGTTTCCTATCGGTGTAGGAACCAGATATAGAGCTGGCTCCAATCCTTCTTTTTCAAAACTCTTTTGCTGCCACATATCATGTATCCTCCTTTGCCATCCACTTTTGCTTTTGTTTTCTTGTTAATTGCTTAAATTTATATTCAGCCTGCATGGCCAATGTCCGTGTTTCGAATATTTCATGATAAATCAGTTCAACCGGGGTCCGGCCTCGTGTATACTTTGCACCCCTGCCATTATTATGAGCATCAATCCTACGGTGCAAATTATTTGTATACCCGGCATAATAGCTGCCGTCCCTGCATTTCAAAACATAAAAATAATGCTTATTCCTCTCCATATAGAATCCTTCTGATTTCCGGATTATACTCATTTTGATCATTATATACAACAAGCGGAGGAAGAATCTTCAAATCAGGGTTGCCGTCCTTTATCCCTTCTATAAGAATCGTATTCGCTTCTTTTGAACTTTTAGGATAAACGAATTGGAGCCGCTTCGGTTCAATTCTGTACATCCTCATGAAATGCAGGATATCCATCAGACGGCCCGGTCTATGAACGAATGCAGCTTTCCCGCCTTGACGCAGCAACTGGCTTGAAACACGCATGACGTCCTCAAGATTACACATTATTTCATGTCGGGCAATTGCAAAGTGCTCATTTTTGTTAATTTCCTCGATAGATGGCGTCGGGAAATAGGGTGGATTGCAAGTAACGACATCATATTGGCTATACCCTATCTGTTTTGGTATTTCCTTTATATCCCCATGAATCATCTCGATTTGGGAGGATACGCCATTATAGTCCATGCTCCTCTGGGCCATGTCATATAACCGCTCTTGAATTTCAACACCGGTAATTGTCCCTTTCGTTCTTGTACTCAGCAGCAAAGGTATGACCCCATTTCCTGAGCAAAGATCTACGATTTTCCCTTTTTGGATCGGTACATTTACGAACCTTGATAATAACACGGCATCTAATGAAAAAGAGAACACCGTTGGGCTCTGGATGATCCTTAAATTCTCAGCCAATAGATAATCCAGGCGCTCATCGCCTTTAAGTTCTACCATTGCTGTTACCCTCCTAATCATGTATCGAAAAAGCATGTTTAGGGACCATGCTTCTACATTACTATCGTACAAAAAGGGGTCTGACTCATAGTATGCGTCAGACCCCGAATCACTATATATTGTAAACGGTCTATCTATCACGTAAAAGAAACATCTTTTATATTATTCCTTTATCACTTCTTGTTTAAAAAAGATAAACAGAACAGGCAATCCCCTTCTTTTCGTAAACTGCCAAAATGCAGATTGCAAATATGAAAGCCTTCTTGATAGATACGGGCTAAATTATCATAGCCTTCCCCGATATCCATAACCTTGTCCGTACTTGCGGTACGGTTTTTCACTTTTTGTTTGACCTTTACTGCAGCAGGCGCACTTTCGACTTCCACAAGGCCCAACCGATGGCGCAAATGCTCTTTCTCCAGCTTGAGCGACTGATTTTCCTCAAGGATTTCAGCTAAATTCTGCTTCAATTCTCCAAGCTGCTTATATAATTGGCCTATCTGGGTTTCCATATTGGTCACCGACTCAAAAATATCTTTCTTATCCACGCTCTCCCACCACCTTAATAATCTGTGGCTTGAATAGAAACGGCTCCCTCTTTTAGAATCTCATCTAGAGTATACTCTAATACTCTTTCTTGCTCGATTAGTTCAATCTGAAGTACGCGTTCTAGAATATTAAGCCCCACTACCTTGCCTTTGCCACCAGGCGTATTAATCATTTCACCTAAATCAGGAAGCATTTCCTTCGCACTTTCATACTCATCATTTTCATATTTCAGACAGCACATCAATCGACCGCATAAACCTGAGATTTTTGTAGGGTTTAATGATAAATTCTGATCCTTCGCCATTTTGATGGAAACCGGTTCAAAATCTCCAAGAAATGTGGAGCAGCAAAGCATTCTGCCACAAGGTCCGATGCCACCAAGCATCTTTGCCTCATCCCTTACCCCAATTTGGCGCAGTTCTATGCGAGTTCTGAATATGGCAGCTAAATCTTTGACTAAATCACGGAAATCCACGCGACCATCCGCTGTAAAATAAAACACGACTTTATTTCTGTCGAAAGTATATGACACATCAACCAGCTTCATATCCAGCTTATGCTCCACAACCTTTTGACAACATATAGAGTAAGCCTCTTCTGCAGCCGCCTTGTTCTCGTCTACAATCAGCTTATCTTTTGCATCAGCGACCCGAAGTACTTTTTTCAATGGCAGGACAACATCGTTTTCATCTACTTGTTTTCGGGCTGTAACGACTTTACCGAATTCAACACCGCGGACAGTCTCCACTATTACAAAATCGTCCTTAGGAATAGCGAATTCACCCGGATCGAAGTAGTATATTTTGCCCGCCTTTTTAAAACGGACACCTACAACATCATACAAATCATGATCCCTCCTGCAAATTCAGCACAAGCTGTTCCATCAACAGCTGTGGATTCGTGTTGGACATCAGCTTCCTTTTTGCTTCCAAAATGCAACCCATATGTTCAGCAAGGCGTCTTGGGGAAAGATGAAGAGCGTGAGTTTCAAATTCCTTCAGTTTATTTTGGAACACAACAAAGTCCTTTTTGTCCAACTGAATGTATAATAAATCCTTATATATAAGAAGTAACAAATCAAGACCTCTGTCAACCTGTTCTCTTTCTTTAAAGTGTGTGAACCAATCCGTCTGAAGGTACAGCAATGCCTTCAAGGAATTAAGTTTTAACACTTCATATAATTTTACCACTATTTTTTGAGCTTGTACAAACCATTCATCATGACTAAGCCCGATTCCAGCTTCCACATTCTGTGTTATGTGTGCAATAACCGAAGCCAGCTGTGGTTCTACATCCTGTTCCATCAGCTTCCGTTTCACATTCTCAGGAGATAATGGCTTGAACGAAATCACTTGGCACCTTGATAATATAGTCGGCAGAATCCTCTGAAGCTGTTCGGTCATCAATATTGCTACAGTATCAGCCGAAGGCTCTTCTAAAAATTTCAATAGACTGTTGGCTGCTCCCACCGACATTTTGTCAGCATCGGCAATCATATAAACCTTCCGATCTGCCTCTACGCTCTTTTTTGAAAATTCTTCTTGAAGCCCCTTAATTTGTTCTTTCTTTATTGAGAGACCGTCTCTTTCTATCAAATGGACATCAGGATGATTCCCACTTGAAATCCGTTTGCAATTCCGACAAAGTTCGCATGGCTCATAACCTGCTGTCGGGGCTTCACATAGTAAGCTTTTGGCAAAGACATTGCTTATCTCTTGCTTACCTGTCCCTTTTTCCCCCTCAAATAAATACGCATGAGCCACCCTGTTCTTCGTTATGCTATTTTGCAGCATCGTCATTACCTGCGGCTGAATTTGACTCATATCCTGCCATGTTTTATCCAAAACCATCAACTCACTTAAGTATATAAATTAATCAGAAGACCTTTAATCTCGCCTATCATTTCCATAATTCAAGCGAGCTTTTCTCTTTATTAAGAATTACCTCACTTAACTCAACTAATCTTACATCTATCGTTTCCACGGTTTTCAACGGCCTGCTTTGTCCATATTCGTTCCAGCTCGTGGATTGCTTCAGTTCCAGTCCATATTCAACGGCTTCTTTAACAAACCGTTTCACCAATGCTTTATATTTTTCCAATTCCCTAAAAGTGCGTGACCTTACTAAACGCTGACCCGCCCCTTCCATATCGCCTATCAAACGGTTTAATGTTTGGATTTGCATCTTTTGATCCTGTGTCTGGACCATTTGTTGAAATCTTCCATTCCCGGTTTGAAACTGTTTGGCATCCTGACGCGATTTATCCAGCTTAATAGGGATATCATGGTTGATTTTCATAATGAACCTCCCTGAAACTAACCGTTAAAATTGTAAAAAGTTTTCAACCGGCAGCACAAAAATGGTCGCACCGCCTACTTGAATCTCCACTGGGTAAGGTACATAGGACTCGGCATTCCCGCCCATCGGTGAAACCGGTGATACTAATTGGGATCGTGACTGACAATTCTGTTTGATGATCTGGATGGCTTTGTCAACACGTTCATCCTCTGTGCCAATCATAAAAGTCGTATTGCCTGATTTTAAAAAACCGCCAGTGCTGGCTAGCTTGGTCGTTCCGAAATTATTTTCCACTAATTCATTCAGCAGGCGATGACTATCCTTGTCTTGAACGACAGCAATGATCATTTTCATTCTCATCATCCTCCGGTTACTCTGAATTTTTACTAACTCCATTATAGCAACTAGTCCTTGTCTGGAATAGTATTGGTTGAATAATATGGAAACCTATATATTTAGTTTCCTGCTTTCGCTAAAAATTTCAGCAAGCTGGCTTTCGTTTCCTCAAGGACCTCATCTATTGTCCGGCCTGCATCCACGATAATGAAACGGTCTTTCCATCTATTTATAATGAATTGATACCCCCCCCAAACTTTTTTATGAAAGTCGAGGGCTTCAAGATCCAGCCGGTTCACTTCCCGTTCCCCATTGGACTGGATACGTCTCAATCCCTCTTCTGGGTCTATATCAAAAAAGAATGTGGCATCTGGCATCATATCTCCAATTGCGAATTTATTGATATTATAAACTTCTTCTATATCCAAACCCCTTGCATGACCCTGATAGGCTAACGAGCTATCTATGAATCGGTCACAGAGGACAATTCCCCCTCGTTCCAACTCAGGCATGACCACTTCCACTAAATGCTGACGCCTTGCTGCTGCGTATAATAGAGCCTCTGTTCTCGAGTCCATGGCTGTATTATCTTTATTAAGGATCACTTCCCTAATTTGCTCCGAAATGGGGACCCCCCCTGGCTCACGCGTTAATAGGACTTGATAGCCTTCTTGTTGCAGAGCCTTGCCAAGCATTTGGGTAATTGTTGTTTTCCCGGCACCCTCAGGCCCTTCCATTGTTATAAAAATACCACGTTTCATCGATGTACCTCCAAGGTTCTTTGTTTGTAGTATATCATTTTAACCAGTCTGCCTGCTTTCATAAACGATTAATTCTCCGTTTGCAAGGGAGGAACCGCCATGAAACCTTGATCCCAGTTCTAGCAGTCTCCTCAGATTGAATATATGCTCAGGAGTAATCATTTCCCCGGACATAATTAAAGGGATGCCCGGCGGATAAGGAATGACCATCTCTGCAGATACCTCACCCACTGCTTTCCCTAATGTGACAGGTTTTGATTTACTATGCTTCATGGCGGAGTATGGCATTTCAAGTCCTGCCATTGACCTTCCATCAGGCCATAGGACCCCAAGATCTGATTCCTTTTTTCCAGTTCTGTCTTCAGTGGCACTTTTTATAGTTTGAACGATTGCATGAAAAGGAAATTCGATACCCATTTTTAATAAGGGTAAAATCATTAATAAATTATCAGGATCAGCCAATTCCGTAAAAATGCCTTCGGCTTCACATAGCTGCTGTAACTCAAACCCGCTTAAACCATTTGTTGATTGAATGACCACTTTCAACGGGTCTGCCAAGGTGCCTAGCGGCGCCTCCAGCACCCTTACTGTTTGCAGGGCACCTAATTCCCCTCTGAAGTCTGATATCTTTTCAATAAGGGATATTTTATCTTCTGATGTAAAAGCGGCTAAGTAGGCCCTGGCCAAGTCGAGCGATCCCATAATTGGGTAAGATGGACTGCTCGACTGAAGCATTTGTAAATAGAATGATACTTGATCGACATCAACTAAGGATGAATTCACATGAAGAAATGACCCCATCGTCATAGCCGGCAGTGTTTTATGCGCTGAATGGACAACGGCATCTGCCCCTGCCAAAATTGCCGGCTTAGGAAACGGACTTCCTAACTGAAAATGAGCGCCATGTGCCTCGTCCACCAGCACAGGAATCCCCTTTTGATGTGCGAGTCTTACCATTTCCGTCAAGTCTTCACCAAGACCATAATAATTAGGATAGGTAACAATGATGGCCTTTACATCTGGATGTACACTCAAGGCTTCATCAATTAATTTCGATTCTACACCGCCAGCTATGCCCCATTTCTCATAATAAACTGGTTGTAAAAAAATCGGTTGTACATTCGCTAACATCAATCCATGTAAGATTGATTTATGGCAGTTTCTTTGGACAAGGACCTTATCACCTTCCCGGCAGGTAGAAAGAATCATGGCAATGTTGCCTACGGTTGACCCATTAACCAAAAAATAACTCCGCTTTACCCCATATAGGTCAGAGAGTAGTTGTTCGGACTTTAAAATGGCACCCTCTGGAGCATGCAGGTCATCTAAGCCGCTTATCTCCGTGGCATCAATACCAAGTAGCGGGTTGTATAAGGCTTGGCCCTTTTTATTAAACACCCACCCATTTTTATGCCCTGGGACATGCAGAGATATTGGACTTTTTTTATGAAAAGCACTCATTGCATCGAACAACGGTGTCTGTGATTGATTCATTTTTCTCTTCCCTCATATCATAGTATTTTTTCATTTTATCAAATAAGTTCAATTTTATCTCATATTGGGTCGACTGAAAGGCAATTATGCGTCTCCGAACAGTCTGTTTGGAGGGAACATACAGAAACATGGGAGCATGTTGCCAAGCATTCTTCTAAAGTACCAAAAAAAGAATCAGAGATTAAAGAAACACATCATTTCTTTTTCTCTGACTCTTTAACTTTCCACATACTATTTTTTCATGATAATATTTCAGGATTAGTGATTTTTCTTAATTGCTTTAAGTAATATTGGTACTTGGGATCGTTCGTATCCGTCCTGATCATATCCCTTTCGCATTCCTCACAAATAAAAGTCGTATATAGATGTATACCCATCCCTTTTATTTGTTCACAAACCGCGCACGTTTCCCCTGCCGTTGTTTTGGTTTTTGTTGTCCCCAACATCTCCACCTCCATACCTGCATTCTCCCCAAAAACCATTGTTCGCATACATTAATTTAAATAGTTTAAGAGAACCGGGGATGCTTTTAACAATGTATGATGAAGAATTTCAATACGTGTATGTCTTTAAAAAAGTTTCCATAATTGATAATCGCTTTATATCCAATGATTTTTCTTTGTATTATGCAAAAAAAAGACCAGCCGGATGGCTGATCTTTTTAAATGGCTTGGCGGCGTCCTACTCTCACAGGGGGAAACCCCCAA
>NZ_JBHZPG010000035.1:0-58690 GCF_042788005.1 Peribacillus sp. YIM B13472 | reverse complement strand
ATTTCTACTATATAAAAAATAGTAGTGTGGACCAATGCCTTGGTCCGCACTACTAATCTTAGTATGTTTTAATTTTACCTTGATTCGTTGATGATTGTAGTAATGGATATATTCTTCTAGTTCTTGTTTGAAGCGAACCAATGACTTCAATCCTAGTTCATTCATCAATCGGAGAACTGTTTTATGATTGATGCGAGCACCTCGGTTACGTAATTCTAAAGTGATACGCCGATATCCATAACGACCTTTATGCGTATGGAAAATCTCTTTGATAAGGGATTTAATTTCTGTATATTTATCCTCACGCCCGAAGGTGTTTACCCAATAATAGTACGTACTCCGTGCCATTTTAGAAATGGATAGAAGCAGATTTAAATTAAATTGTTTCCTTAGTTCATGGACTACTTTCACTTTTTCTTTCTTTGTAAGGCTTCCTTTTCTTGAACTAAGGCATTCAACTTTTTTGATAGGCATTCTCTGCACGTAAGTATTCTAATTCGGCAAGAAGTGCTTCTTGAGAGCCATTAGCTGGCGATTTTTTCATAGTTTCTTTTTTCATGGATAGACGCCCCTTTTTCTTTGGTATAAGGGCGTCTATACCTCCTTCCTTAAACTGATTTGCCCAATTCAAAAGTGTAGAATCGGAAGGAAGGTTATAGTGTACAGCGGTCTCGTTGATCGACGCCCCATATTCGTTCATATATGTAAGTACCTCTAGTTTAAAGGGCAGAGTGTAATTTGTATGGATGAAACAAGTCCTTCCATCCCATGTTTTAGATAGCAAGCTACCCATCTTTTCAGAGGGGATAAACCTTCTACATTTCTTTCTTGAGCAATGGATTTATAGGATTTTTTCCCTTCTAAGTACTCTAAAACTGCATTTGATTTTTCGTCTATCGAATATTTAGTCAAAAAAAACTGCACCTCCAATTGTTAGATGTTGTCTAACAATTGGGGTGCAGTTCAGTTGCGGTTCTTTTTATGATTTATTTTTTTTGCAGATCGTCGTATAAACGCCTTAGAATATACGTTTTATACAGCTCCAGCTTTTTTTTCTCAATTGGATGATAGCTAATCCCTGCGGCTTTCAGCTGCTGAATGAACCACCCTTTGGAATATTCATAAGCCATTCTACCCCCTCCTCTGTTCGAAAAAGATATGCTACATAGAGGGGAATGATACTTATTTTTTTGCACCCATTACTTTAAGTAGTAATTCATACATTTCAGCTGCCGTTTTGAATGGGCGTTTTTGACGCATTTTCTTCTGATATTCATCCGATTGTTTCACTAAATCCGCTAATGTAGCATTAAAAATCCGGTCATTTAGCTCTTCCTCTTCGATGACTTTACAAAAACCCTGTTTTTCAAAGCTTGACGCATTCAGGATTTGATCTCCACGGGATGCATTGGCACTTAGAGGGATAAGTAACATCGGCTTTTGCAAAGCAAGGAATTCAAAAATTGAATTTGAACCTGCCCTTGACACAACCACATCAGCAGCCGCCAAAAGATCGAACAATTCTTCATGTACGAATTCAAAAGGAGCATATCCCCTTTGTTTCAATTCCGTTTTCACATTTCCCTTCCCGCAAATGTGAATAATCTGATAATCCTTTAATAAGGCATCAAGATTATCTGTAATTAAATTATTGATTTTAACGGCCCCAAGGCTTCCTCCCATAACGAGCAACACCGGTTTGTTATTCGTGAATCCACAAAATGCCTTTCCAGCAGAAGCGTTTCCAGTAAAAATCCCATCGCGCAATACGGCGCCAAGATACATAGCCTTCTCTTTAGGAAGATCTTTTTCCGTTTCCTGGAAAGTAGTGAAGATTTTAGATGCAAGCGGCATGGCAATCTTATTAGCCAGACCAGGCGTATAATCCGATTCATGTATCGCGATCGGTATTCTCAGCATCCTGCCTGCCAAAACGACTGGAACCGAAACGAATCCACCTTTAGAAAAAATGAAATCCGGCTTGGTCTTTTTTAATATTTTTCGTGCATCAAAAATCCCTTTTATGACCCGGAAAGGATCTTTCATATTTTCAACAGATAGATAACGCCGGAATTTTCCAACTGAAATCGTTTCATAACGGACCTCGGGAAATTCCGTTTCGATGATATTTTTTTCAATGCCTTTTTTTGATCCAATATAAGTAACATCCCAATCATGCTTTAAAAATTCCGGGATGATTGCTGCATTAACAGATACATGACCGGCAGAACCGCCTCCGGTAAATACTATTTTCTTAGTCAATATTTCCACCTTCCAAACTTAAAAAATCACTTTGCATCCATATTATCATATATCCTTGCCATTAATAACTTGAAAAAGTATTCAGTGAATCACTAAATCCCAATGATGAATGTAATCATCGATTATTTTTCCTTTTTCAGCATGAATATATTATAATCTTAGTATTCTACAATACTACAAGATACATTGGAGGAGTAATACATTGCAAGAAGTTTCTGAATCACTCGATCAATTTGATGGAATCGAAGCCTGGACCAAATTAGGAATTTCCATTGGCATTTTTCTAATTTTCCTTTTGCTTCGGAAAGTATTTACTACATATATATTCAAGTTCTTTCTACGAATTGCAGAAAAACGTAAAGTGGAATTTGCCGCCAACTTAATGCTCGCTATAGAACAGCCGGTAAGATTGCTTATCGTTTTGATTGGTGTCATTATATCCATGCACTATTTTCCGATCGACTCACCTTCGGTTGAATTCAGATCGAGAATATACAGATCGTTTTTTGTCTTCATATTCTTTTGGACGATTTTTAATATCAGTTCGATCTTAACTATATTATTTCCGAAATTGGTAAGTAAATTCGGACTTGAAGTCGATGAAATCGTCATGCCGTTCTTTACGAAAATAATAAAATTAATCATCATTGCTTTTGGTGCCTCCATCATTGCGGAAGAATGGGGATTTAATGTCGATGGATTTGTTGCAGGGCTTGGTTTGGGTGGATTAGCTTTCGCTCTTGCCGCTAAAGATACCGTCAGCAATTTCTTTGGAGGTATCGTCATCGTTACCGAAAAACCTTTTACAATAGGAGACTGGGTCAAAACTCCAAGTGTGGAGGGAACCATTGAAGACATCACATTCCGAAGCACAAAAGTTCGGACTTTTGCCCAAGCTTTAGTTACAGTCCCAAATGCGACCCTATCGAATGAACCGATCATCAACTGGTCCAAGATGGGCAAAAGACAGATTGCCTTTCATTTGGGCGTGAATGTCACGACACCAAAAGAAAAATTGGAAAATGTCATTAAAGGCATTGAAAAAATGCTCATTGATCATCCTGAAGTACATCCGGAAACGATTTTGGTTAAATTTGATGAGTTCAGTCATTCCGGTTTCAACCTTTACCTTTATTTCTTCACGAAAGCGACCGACTTTGGAGGATATTTATCAATCAAAGAAGATGTGAACTTTAAAATAATGGAGATATTGGAACGGGAAGATGTACAAATTGCCATTCCTTCACAGGCATTCATTCTTCAAAAAGACTCAAATATGGAAGCCATGAATGATTTTGAATCCATGCGCGACTGACAAAAGGACTTGCCCAATACGGCAAGTCTTTTTTAGCTTCAAATAAAAACTCTTAAAACATAACATGCTTATGTGATATAATTCTTTCATTGTGTTGAAAATTCCAAATATTGATATTGAGGTACTTTAATGAATCAGACTTATACTAAATCACAAAAGATCCGCCTGTTATTTTATATATTGATACCTATCCTGATCACCCAAATCAGCATGTATGCCATGACTTTTTTTGATGTGATGATGTCTGGACAATACAGCACTCAGGACGTTGCTGGCGTCTCCATCGGCAGTTCGCTATGGACACCCGTGTACACGGGGCTGAGCGGGATATTGATTGCCTTGACGCCGGTGGTTTCACAGTTGGTAGGTTCCAGGCAGTCTAAATCCGTTTCCTATTCCGTGATGCAGGCCATTTATTTAGCTGTCGCTTTAGCCATGATCATTTTAATCATTGGGGCGTTTTCTTTGAACCCAGTATTGAGTGCCATGGACCTTGAAGATGGTGTCCACATGGTGGCTCATGATTATTTGATCGCCCTTTCACTCGGTATCATTCCTTTATTCGTTTATAATGCGTTGAGGGCTTTCATCGATGCTCTGGGACAGACTAGGATTTCCATGATCATCACCTTATGTGCACTCCCGGTAAACGTCCTTTTTAATTACCTGTTAATATACGGGAAGTTTGGATTCCCTGAACTTGGGGGTGTCGGTTCCGGTTACGCCACTGCCATTACGTATTGGTTAATTGCCCTTGTGGCCATCCTTGTTGTGATAAAAATCAACCCATTTTCGACATATGAGGTTTTCAGTGAATTTTTCCGGGTTTCCTGGAAAGAATGGAGGGCCTTATTATTGATTGGCGTACCCATCGGACTGGCTATCTTTTTTGAAACAAGCATTTTCTCAGCCGTCACCCTTTTGATGAGTAAGTATAATACCGTGACAATTGCATCGCATCAGATTGCCATGAATTTTGCGTCACTGCTTTATATGATACCGCTAAGTATTTCCATGGCACTGACGATCGTCATTGGATTTGAAATTGGGGCAGCCCGTTATAAAGATGCCAAAGAGTATAGCTGGATTGGCATATCGATGGCCTTGACGATGTCTCTCGTTTTGTCGACCATCCTATTCCTCTTCCGCGAACCTGTGGCCTCTTTATACACAAAAGACCATGAGGTAATGATGCTGACATCACATTTCTTGATATATGCCATCTTTTTTCAGATATCGGATGCCCTGCAGGCACCTATTCAGGGTATTTTGCGTGGATATAAAGATGTAAATGTCACATTTGCGATGTCACTTGTCTCCTACTGGATTCTCGGGCTTCCCATTGGCTATTTCTTTGCAAAGTATACGGATATGGGAGCCTTTGGGTATTGGATCGGCTTAATTTCCGGCTTGGCTCTCGGAGCTATAGGCTTGGCGGCTCGCTTACGTTTCATACAGCAAGTAAAATATAAAAAATTGGCGTAAAAAAAGAGTGGGGCTGGATTATACCGGCCTCACCCTTTTTCATTCTGAATTCAACCCCTAAACCACTAGGCTTTATATATTTTCCCAAGAACATCCTTACCGCCTGTTACCGGAATGATGCTGCCGGTAATGAAATCCGATTTTTCATCACAAAGGAACGTGATGACCCTCGCTATATCTTCCCCCGTCCCCGGTCTGCCGACTGGAACCGTATCATCCTTTTCTGCTCTCGCGACCCTTATTTCCTTCTCTTTCCAATCCCCTATGATATCACCAGGACAAACCATATTCACGGTGATTCCATGAATAGCTTCTTCCGCAGCCAAGGTTCTTGTCAAGGAGGTCAAGCCGCTCTTTGCAGCGGCAAAAGCAGAACGATAAATCCAACCTGGTGCAGTTTCACACCGTTCAAACCCTAAGGTAATGACTCTGCCCCAGTTTCTGCTGCGCATTTGTGGAATAAGTTCCTTCGCAAAATAGAAAAAACCATTTAAATTCCCGTCCATGATGTACTTCCATTCATCGCCGCCATATTCGGTCATCGGTTTACGATCATGCATATATGGCCCTGCGTTATGAATGAAAATATCAACATGGCCAAATGTCTCCGAAATCTTTTGCAATATATTCCGGCAATCTTCTTCACTTGACGAGTCACCTTGAATCGCAATTGCCTTAACATGGTACATTTCCTGTAATTCATCCACTAATGCTAAAGCTGCCTTCTTACTTTTTCGATAAGTTATGATAATGGACATTCCATTATCCGCGAGTGATAATGCCATCCTTTTGCCGATACCCGTTGCTCCACCTGTAATAAAAGCTACTTTTTCATCCACAGGCTTACCCTCTTTATCTAATGGATTTTACTTAATTATACATAAGTTTATTCCATTTTCTATAATTTAGTAATTATAAAAAAGAACCTCTGGGCTTTAGCTGCATAAAATATAACAAATAAACCTGTCAGACCATAAACAGGAGAGAGGAATTCAATATGTTTCCCTGGAATTCACTTTTTTCTTTTAAGAATAACCCTAACCAAAAGGAATTCATGAAAAATATGCAGCAAAGTGATGTTCAATCGTTCATTGAAAAGGTATTTTCACAAGTGATCCCTGACAATATGCAAGGTATGATGAACCAAAATGATGGCGGCTCACAAAAAGTAAATGCCAGATCTGAACATCCTTTACATGCCGAAGTATTTGAAACCCACTTATATGTCTTCGTAAGAATTCCAATACAAGATGAATCTTGGCTAAAGAAAATGAAACTTTACCATACATCTAACCAATCCATCATCGAGGGGATTCCCGAAGAGTCAGATCGTCATGTTATAACACTCCCCGCACCTGTAAAGAAAAAAGGAGCATCAGCCCAATATAAAGAATCAACATTGGAAATACGGCTTCAAAAAAGTTTCAATACACAGTATTCAGAAATCGATGTATCGGAAATTTAAGTGGCTTCACCGGGACCTCACTGATGTTCAGGTGCGGTTCCAGTTATTTCTTGGTTCCATTTTTTTAGATTTGGGTACATTATAGAGAGCTAATAAATGGTACAATTGATTTTTTCCCATGGAATGGAACCATTCTCGCAAAAAAAAAGCGCACCCCATGTTAATGGGATGCACTTTTCTATTAATCTATTATTTTCCGATGAATTGTTGAGTCCAGTAGTTACCAGATTCTACGTAACCTACTCCAATATGAGTAAAGCTAGGGTTCATGATGTTTTCACGGTGTCCTTGGCTATTCATCCAAGCTTGTACCACTTCTTCTGGTGTTTGTTGACCTTGTGCGATGTTTTCGCCAGCTGTTTTATAGCTGATTCCGAATTGTTTCATCATATCGAAAGGTGAGCCGTAAGTCGGGCTATTGTGGTCAAAGTAGTTTTTATCTTTCATGTCTTGAGACTTGATACGTGCAACTTTGCTCAACTCAGTGTCGATTTTAAGAGCTGCCAAACCTTGTTTTTCACGTTCTGCATTCGTTAATTTAACAACTTCTTGTTCAAAAGCACTTAATTCAGAGCTTGTCTCTGGTTTTTTATCAGTTGATTTATCAGGTGTTACTTCTGGTGCTGCAGGTTTTGCTGCTGGTTTTGATTGGTTCGTTGTTCCAACTTCTTGTTGAGCTGGTTGTTGAACTGGTTTTTGAACTGGTTTTTGAACTGGTTGTTGAACTGGTTTTTGAACTGGTTGTTGAACTGGTTGTTGAACTGGTTTTTGTTGTGCCTGCGCTGCAGGAATAGTGATATTGTATTTAGCTAGATATTGGTTAAGGACTTTTTGCATATCCTCTTTATTCGTAGTTTTATAAGTTACTTGTTTCACTGTATCACAGTTGGCTGCTTCAGCTTGGTTAGCTCCTACTCCTGTGAATATAATAGCTGCAGCCGCTGCTGCTGACATAATCATTTTCTTTTTCATTCGTATTTCCTCCTGTGATGTTCATTTTTTGTTGTGCTTTGCTTCTGGAATTATCATAACATGCACTTTTTGTAATAAAGGCACCATCAATTTCCATCAAATTCACAGGATGCGAATGAAAATATATTTATAATCCAAGTTTCAGAGAAAACAAGCAGAAATGCTTTAACTATCTATGTTTCTGCCAATAGTATTAATACTCATATTTTTCCAGTAATTATTTGTCAATGGTAGTTACATAGAACCATTTCCATGGAATACTAATAACTTTTTGTTGACATATCGTTACTAACCGAATTATTATGACTTTCTTTACTTTTATGTTACAAATTTTTCGGTTTCACTTCGACATTTCGTCATTTTCCCCCTATCGTCTTGAACATTTTTCCAAATAAAAAAACAATCCGGATTAAAGCCCGAATTGTTTTGATTTTGATGGTACATTCATCATTTCAGTTCTTCATCATTTCATTTCTTCATCATTCATCTCGTCCATTTCTTTTTTTCCGCCATTTTGTTCGGGCGTGCTTGGTTTGCCTATGACGAATTCTTTCTTTGGCATGTTGTGCATGTCCCTTGCCGTTACGTGGGCATATACATAATAGGTACCTTCTTCATCAAAAGCCTTTTCCAGTTCATATATACCGTTCCCTTTATGTTTTACTGCTATCTTGTCATGGTCATCGCTATTCGCAAGCCAAATTTCAAAACTGACATCATCCGCATCTGTCACGACTTCATCCCCATATGTTACTTTTGCCTGAAATTTCACAGGCTCATTCACTTTACCCTTAGTTGGATCGACAGCTAAATCGACATTTAACATTTTTGGAATCTCCTCTTTCTTGCCGCATCCAGCCAAAAAAATTAACGCCATGCAAAATAACATGATTTTTTTCATTTTTGAACGTATCCCCTTTTTATGAATTCCAATCTTCTTTTATATTCGGCAGGATGACCCTGACTGTTGTTCCCCTTTTTTCCTTGCTTTCTATTTCAATTTTACCATTTTGTAATTCCACCAATTTTTTGACAATGGACAGTCCAAGCCCTGACCCGCCATCAAAACGGCTGCGTGCTTTGTTCACTCGGTAAAAACGATTCATGATATATGGCAGATCCGCTTCCGGAATCCCGTTACCCGTGTCAGTAACCAGTAGTTCGCAATCATCTTTATGCTGAATTAGGGTAATATGGATCGCCCCTCCGGGATCCGTGTACTGAATGGCATTATCAAAAATGTTATGTAGAATCTGTTCCATCCTTCCTTCATCCCCCAAAATAATCGGGTCTGGATCCAGATCTAGCTGCAAGCCCAATTGCTTTTCTTTTATTATCGGTTCATATTTCACAAGTACGTCATCAATGAATTGCGCATAGGCAATCGGGGTTTTATTTAACATGAATGGATCGCTATCCATTTTTGATAAGTCCATCAAATCTCCCACAAGCCGCTGCAGCCTAAGAGCCTCCCTTAAAATGAGTTGAAGGTATTTCCGTTGCTCATCATCATTTTCCACGACACCATCCAATATGGCCTGCGTATAGCCCTTTACGTAACTAAGCGGGGTTCTGAGTTCATGTGCTACATTTTCTAGAAATTCTTTTTTTCTTTCTTCTTCCATATGGATGGAATTGGCCATATCATTAAAGGCCATTGCCAGTTTCCCTATTTCATCATGACTCCTTACCTCGACCTGTATGTCATAATTCCCCTCTGAGACACGATGGGCTGCAGTCTCGATTTCCTTAATCGGACTGACTAGCTTTTTCAACCATTTCGTAGTAAACAAAATAGCGACAATCAAAAATAATAGAACTGCCGCCATCCATTTTGCGGCAAATTCCTTAAGTAAGACCGTTATGGAATCTACAGGAATATATGTATAGATGATACCTTCGAGCCGATTTTCGTCAATCAGGGGTATGATCGCCGCTACGATGTTCTTTTCA
Source organism: Peribacillus sp. YIM B13472 (assembly GCF_042788005.1). Lineage (NCBI taxonomy): Bacteria > Bacillati > Bacillota > Bacilli > Caryophanales > Bacillaceae > Peribacillus > Peribacillus sp. YIM B13472. The sequence continues at coordinate 49,238 of NZ_JBHZPG010000035.1, read as the reverse complement.
AACCTTTTCTCATATCCCTCTTTTTCAACGGCTTTCCCATCTAAAAGCATTTGCCGTTCTTCTTCAGAAATAAGGGTGTCATAATTGATTTCAAAAGGCAGACAGGCACTCAATTCCCTCGGATTGTTGACGACAAAGACCTCGCTGTCATTCTTACTGTTAAACCATTCAACTTTTTCCTTGAAATCTTCGCTGATTTCACCGCCGGAGTAATCAGCCCCTAGCAATGACGCTTCATTGACTAAATCTGTTTTAAGTTTCTCCACATATAGATTTTTATAATAATATTGAGAAAGTGAGTAAGCGAACAGCACTGATAGGATGATGGCGGTGATGATGGTGAGCCATAATTTAAAAGAGAGGGTTCGCCATTTATTGATCATTTCTTTTCCTCTATCTTATAACCGATTCCCCAGACAGTTTGAATGTAATCGGCAGCTCGTAATTTCATTCGTAACGTTTTGATATGGGTATCCACGGTACGTAAAGATCCTCCATACTCCCCGCTCCATACATTTTCAAGCAGTTGTTCACGGCTGAGTGCCTGGCTTTTATGACGCATGAGGAATAAAAGCAATTCGAATTCCTTCAAAGTTAAATTGATTGGCTTCCCTTCCACCAAAACCGTTCTGGATTGTAAGTTCAAGCTAATTTTACCGAACCGGACATGGTTTTGACTCTCTTCATTCAATGATAATTTCCCTGTCCTCCGCAATACCGCTTCGACCCTTGCGACCAATTCTCCTGGATTGAACGGTTTGACGATATAATCATCGCCGCCAAGCTTCAGCCCTCTCACCTTATCCCATTCTTCACCTTTCGCACTGACAAATATTACAGGAATTTCCCAATATTCACGAATTTCTTCACAAACGGAGAAACCATTCATACCTGGCATCATGATATCCAATAGGATTAAATCCACATCCTCTGTTTCAACCATACCAATAGCTTCTTTTCCATTCGCAGCTTGAAGGCATCGATAACCTGAGTTCAGCAAATACATTTCAACTAGATTTCGCATATCTTCTTCATCATCCACGACTAAAATGGTGTAAACATGCATGTCATCTACTCCCTCAACATCAATTGGAACGGACCTTCGCCGACTTTGATCGTTTTTTTAACATCGACTGTTTCAGCATCCATTACATACACTTCATCACTATCATATCCGGCCACGATCACATCTTCGTTAAAGCTAGCCATTTCAAAGGGGTTGACACCGACCACTTTGCTTTTCACTTCCTCATATTGATCATTCAATTTATATAAAGAGCTTGTACCATGACTAAGGACAAATATGCCTTCAGCATTCTCAAGGAACTTTATCGGCATGGTTGGGGCCTTCAGCTTATTCTTCAACTCTCCCGTTTTTGCCGAATAAATATATAGATCTTCTTCCACTTTGTCCCCATCACCGTGTCCTCCAATCCATATTTCATCCTTTTCTTCCCTTAATAATGTGCCTGTGCTGGAACTATGTACGGGAAATTCAAAATCGACCTTTTTCGTTTCAAGATTTATAACCGAACATTTGGTATCACCAAAATTAATAACATACAAACGATTCGCTTGCTCTCCTTGAAGAACGGTCAGGGGGCTTTTACCAACCTTGACAATATCCTGTTTCTCCCCATCTGTATTTAAGAAATAAATGGAGTCATTCGATTGGTTGACCGCCAAGATGCTTTTTCCATCACGTAACAACTGCATATTAACGATCCCTTTGCCAATTTCCCAACTGTTTATCAGTTTTCCTGCTGATAAAGAGTACACTTGGACTTTCTCCATCTCTTTTCCATAAAGCAGGATAGTATCTTTATCTGCCAGGAGCAGGGCTCCGGTAAATGGTTCTGAAATATCCCATTTTGCAAATGGATGATAGTTTTCATCTATGAAAGTCAGTGAGGTATCCTTGATATTGACAGTCGCCAGGAAAGATTCACTTTTATTGATTTTAGTAAATGCATTACCGCTATTACACCCAGTAAGCAATACGATGGCAAGAAAAAGCCCAATGCCCCACTTCATATTTTAAGCTCCTTATTCATTAAATATCTATTTTTTAAAGATTTTAACAATGATTTGTGAAAAAAGTATGAACCAGAAAAGAATATTTGCTAACAAGCATCCTTAAAACACTCGGAAATCATAACCTTTCCAATTCAGTGATATAGGCCATGACGATCGCATTTTTCATTTCTTCAGAAAGCGAAGATTCCATTACGCGTTTAATACAGAGGTAAAATTTCTCCAATACTGGTTTGCGGGCACGGGGATGGGCATTTTCATCCAAAAGCTCACGGCGGATGAGTTCCGACAACACTTCCCTTCCACCTCCAGCGGTCACCTTACGATTGTTCCATATGCTTAAATAAGCCACCAGTAATTCTTCTTGCCTGACATTTTCTTTCATAGTATCCCTTCCATCCATTACTAATTTATACATATTAATGTTCAAGATTGTAAAGACTATCTTAATAATACGATTACGCTTTTTAAAATTCAAAAAAGGAGTGAGTACAATGTCTCAAGTATACCGCTGTCCGAATTGCCGGACAAATAAATCTCGCTTCAATCTCATTCAGCAAGTAGCAACCCCCATTAAAAAGGATCCGCAGTCAGGTGAGATTATTGAACAATATTCGAACGATTCCCTCCAGCCATTCCATCTAGCATATAATGGTCCTGAAGTTCGGGTCCAATGTGCTGCTTGCGGATTAATAGAAGACGAAAAGACATTTGCCGCCTTTGGAATGCAACAATAAAAATGGTCAGACCCATTAGTGGGTCTGACCATTTTTTCAATCTTTTCCTACTGACATCTTAGCCCGGTCTATGGCAATTGGAATGGCTTTTCCATCCTCATATCCTTCATCCAATAATGCATTGGCGATTTCTATAGCCTTTTCCCTTACATCTTTATCTAGATTCTTCATCGAGTTTGGGTAATCGTTCTTATTCCATGGCACTAATACCGCCTCCTTGATAAGAAAGTCTCTTTTTTATGTTTCCCTTCTTAAATGGGCGGTAAACGTTTATCGGGCCGCTTTCAATTCCAAAGCTTTCAACTGACCGATCAACATTTCCTTATCCAACTTTTCCCCGATTATGACGATATTCAATGGCATTTTCATCATTTCATTCATATACAACGGCATTCCGTAGGAGTATTGGAACAAATGGGGGTATTGTGAATGTGTAAAGGAAATGTATCCTTTCATCCGATAGACCGTTTCCGGCAAAGCCCTAAGCCACTCTTCAAAGTCGGTTTGTACCACGGCACCTTCAAATGTATGAACGACTGCAGTTAAATGCAAATGGTCATGTACATCAAGCTTTTGATGGCCATTATGCCGTTTTCTTTGCATCTGCTGCAATGATGTCAAGGATACGGCTGCATACTCCGTCAATAAACATACAGCATCCGGATTCAGCGCCTGTATCGTATAAATCAGCTGTGCGGCCTCCATCTCACTAACTAAATCCGCTTTATTCAATAATATGAAATCGGCATGGTGGATTTGCTCGGCAAGCAACTGTCGAAGCTGCGGAGACAGTTCCTCCCGATCACGCCACCTTAATAAATCGACGACAGTGATAATCCCTTTATACTCCAGCCTTTTGGCGAAGATCGGCGACATGATTCCATCCAATACTTCAACTGGATGAGCTGCGCCCGTCGTTTCTATATAAACCGCATCCAGTTCATTTTCCGTTAGTAATTCATGAAGCTGAACCTCCAGTTTATCTTGAATTGTGCAGCAAATGCACCCGTCAAACAACTCCTTAAGAGGCACTCCATCACCAATGAGTCCGCTGTCAACCGATACACTGCCGAGCTCATTTAAAAGCACGGCCACTTTTCTACCCGCTTCACTTTCCTGTTTTAAAATATTTCGAAGAAGCGTCGTTTTCCCGCTGCCGAGAAAGCCGCCCAATATGTACACTTCGGTTGTTTTCATTCTTATCTGCTCCTATGATCCGGTTAAATTCGATTCCGTTAAATTTTATCATACTTATCTTACTAAAGCACTTGCCGGATCCACATAAAAAAACCAGCCCGTAAGCTGGTTTTTCAATTGGTTTATGCTTGAACTTCGTCTTTTTCGTAAATCGGCACCCATCCTGCCGCTGTAACGAAAATACGGACAGCAACAGTTTTCCTATCTTCTGCGAGCGTGAAATAATGTCTTGTTGATTCTGGTACACTAATAAGATCTCCTGGATTAAGACGTACATCAAACCACTGTTTATCATTGCCTTCAATGGCAAAGATACTCGTACCTCCTGCTATGAAACGCACTTCATCATCTTCATGGTGGTGTTCCTGCTTAAAGTTTTCAAGCATTTGATCCAAGTTCGGATTTGCATCTGATAATGTGATGATATCATGCGCTTTATAGCCTCTTCTTTCAGAAATTTCCGCTATCTCTGATTGGAATGTTACAAGGATTTCCTCCTTGTCAGCATCTGTTAGATCGTATTTTTCCACAAGATGGGCCGGTAATTTAGAAATGTCCCATTGCTCATAAATAACCCCTTGTGTTTCTAAAAATCCTTTTACCTGTTCACCGTTTTCAATAACCTCGTTTGTTTCATGGAATCTTACCGTCGCCATCATTCATTCCTCCTCTTCGAGTGTTTACCTTAAAGAACCTGCAAACGCCTTTTGTTGATTAAGCAACAGTTGGTATTGAAATAAAAATTCGCAAGCTTCAAGTATTCTTTTTGCTTCGAGTCCGCTTTTACCCCAAACCGTAATGCCATGATTGCGGATCAGCACGGCGCCAGAGTCTTCTTCGACATGTGGCTTGAACTTATCGGATAACAGCGGGATGTCAGCGTGGTTATATATGATTGGAATCCGAAGCTCCGAATCTTCCTCCCACCGACCGGTCGCTTTAATGATTTCATGATTACAAAAGGAAACCTGGCCTTCATCTCCGTACAATTCTGATATCACATTATTTTCAACAGTATGGACATGAAGTACACAGTTTGCATTGGTTTTCCGATAAATGGCTGTATGTAGTAAAGTTTCGGCCGATGGTCTTAGGTTCGTTTCTTCAACTGGTTTTCCTTTTAAATCCACCAGTAAAAAGTCCGAATCCGTTTGCTTCCTTTTATCCTTACCGCTTGCCGTAATATAAAAGAAAGGGCTTTTGGGCTCGCGGATGGACAAGTTACCGCTTGTTCCCATAAACCAATCCCTTTCGGCCAGTTCAGCTTTAATATCTGCCAACTCCCGCCATTCTTTAGAATGATTGTTCACGCTTTAACCGCCTCCTGCCTCTTTAAAATGTCAATTACATCAAAAAATGTTTCAAATCCTTGATGTGGAATTCCTTCCCTATCGCATTTTTCAAGCAGTATGTCACGGGCTATGACAAAATCGGCCTGTTTTGCCGCTTCAAAATCCGTTACTGAATCTCCAATAACGAATTTAAAATCTTCCTCACCCGCTATTTCCCTCATAATGGATGGCTTGCAGCAACCGCAATCATTATTACATTGATCATCACAAGCATGTGGCCACTCAATATAAATCTTTTCCTTATCAAAAAATGCATGGTTGCAATAAACGGACTCTGTTGGCAAGATATCATTTAAAAGCGGTGCAATGAAAAAATCCATGCCCCCGCTTACTATATATAAAGGGATGTTGGCTTGTTTCGTATACTCAACGAATTCATAAAACCCTGGACGAATGCCGGCCGTCTTTCTTACATATTGGATGATGTCATCCTTCATGCCACTATCAAGCAGTGAAAACATATCCCCAACTCCTGAAGATATACTGATTTTTTGCTGAAGGACACCGTCTTTCAACGCTTCCCATTCAGGAGGAGCAAATTTTTTCATGATGGAAATGATATTATCCGTGTTGGTGATCGTTCCGTCAAAATCACAAAAGATGATCGGTTTCATTATTTCTTATAGGCCTCCCCATAACACAAGAGCTTTTTTTAGTGTTTCTTCCTCAGCCGCCGCTTCAGATAGGTCCTTTCCTGCTAGAACGGCTTCCACAGCAGAACGGAAAGCCTTGGCCCCGCCCTCTGCTCCGTCAGGGTGCCCGTGAATTCCCCCCCCTGCATTAATCACGCTATCGAGCCCAAAATCCTTGATTAGGTCCGGAACCATGCCTGGATGAATGCCTGCAGAAGGAACAGGGAAGGCTTTTTTCCATGAAAGTTCATCTTTTGTCAGAGCTTCAGCAATCGCCAAGGTCTCCTTTTTTTCCAGTGCGACATTTCCATAAGGGGATGGGAACAAGGATAAATCCGCACCTGATAACCTTACTAATTTACCAAGCAATAATGGATAGCCGATCCCATAAAATGATGAAGATGCCAATGCCCCGCTATATGCGGGATGCGCCATGATCGGCAGCTTGATACGATCATGTTCACTCAAGGCCTGCAATACATCCAAACCATATGTATGAACGTTGAACAATAAAGCATCTGCCCCTGCTTCAGCCGCCTGCTCTGCCTTATCCAGTAATTCAAATGTTTTCCCTGATAGATTGACAGCATATAAAGTTCGGTGGCCAGTGGTTTCATGGACTTCATTCAATATTCTTTTTCCCGTTTTTATTCTATCGAAAAATGGAGTCAGTTCCTGGTCGAAGAGGATCTCATCATCTTTAACTAGGTCGACACCTCCCAAAGCTTGTTGCCTTAGTTGCTCATTATGGAATGTCAAGTCCCTTCCTAATACACCTTTAAAGATGCTCATCACCAGGGGCCGGTTAAATACGCCAATCTTTTCCCTTATGCCTCCAATGCCAAATTGCGGCCCGGGAAAAGCTGTTTGAATATCACCGACAAAATCCAGGTCGATAAGTTTTATTTCTCCGTCCAATGAAAGTTTGCCGAAGACCGTCGTGAGGATTGCAGGTAAATCAATGGAGAAATTCCCCGCCGGATAGGCAATTTTAATAAGCGAACGGTATACTTTACGATTAAAGTAGCTGTTTGCACTCTCTTCTTCAGAAAGGCGTGTCACCGATACGACGCGCCCCTTATGTTTTTCCAGTTGTTTCTGGACCAAATGTGGCAGGTCCGTCCAAGTCCCGACAGTCAAACCTAAGGCAATGCTCTCTGCTTTTTTCTCATGATTTCCATTGAAGTCATGAATTAAATAAGTAGCGACTATCTCGCTCATCTGATCACTCCTATAACACGTTAGTAAACTCTCGATGTCATTAACCTGAAATGGTCTAAAATGGCAAAAGCCCCTTCATAAAGAAGAGGCTTTAAAAAGCCATCTTCTTATCTCCCAGCCATTGGCTGCAAGAATTAGCACCGTGCCTTGTGGATTTAAAGAAAATCCGGCGAAGAATTCCGCCCCATTTTACAATGGAATTACGGTCGGTTGCTGGGCTTCATAGGGCTAGTCCCTCCACCTGCTCAAAATAAGAAAACGCTGATATATAAATTGCATTCAAGTATCGAAAGATTAAGAATTTATTTTGTATTCTGACAGGTAATCCCTACTTTGTCAATAAGTTTTAACTATTTAACGGTGAATAAATCGGATACCTCATTCCATCGTTAAAATAAGTTTAATGAACGTATTCGTTCCACTGCCTCTTCAAGCCGTTCTTCCGAAGTCAGCAGCCCTACCCTGACGTAACCTTCGCCAAATTCACCGAATCCATTCCCTGCGGCAACAGCTACGTGGGCATGCGTTAATAAATAGTCTGCAAAACTCTCTGACGTAAAGCCTTTAGGCACCTTGAGCCAGGCAAAAAACGATGCCGCAGGCGCTTTGACATCCCAGCCGATTGCCCTCAATCCCTCAATGAAAACATTTCTTCGTCCCTCGTACATCTGCACTAACTGCTCTACACAGCTCTGCGAGTCAAGCAAAGCGCTTGCCGCAGCTTCCTGTATCGCCGGGAAAAGACTCACATAAAGATGGTCTTGTAATAGTTCTAGAGCTTCTATTACACTCTTATTCCCCACTGCGAAGCCGACTCTCCACCCTGCCATATTGTATGTTTTCGATAGTGTGTATATTTCTATTCCTACATCCTTCGCTCCCTTCGCCTGGAGAAAGCTTATCGGTTTTTTTCCGTCGAATCCGATCGCACCATAAGCGAAATCGTGGACCACACAAATGGAATGCTCTTTTGCGAAGGAGACGGTTTCATCAAAGAAACTTTCCGTTGCAGAAGCACCTGTGGGATTATTCGGATAGTTCAAGAACATCATTTTGGCTTTATCAAGTACTTCTTTATGTATGTCATTGTATTTCGGAAGAAAATCATTTTCTTCTGTCAAGGGCATGAGTTCGGTCTTTGCCTGGGCTAAAACAACTCCGGAAAGATAATCCGGATAGCCGGGATCTGGAACAAGGATCGTATCACCTGGATTCAATAAACACTGCGGCAGTTCGACAAGACCTGCCTTCCCCCCGAAGAGAATCGCCACTTCACTATTCGGATCCAGCTTGACACCGTATTCTCGTTCATAAAAGACGACGGCAGCATCTTTTAAATATTGATGTCCCCGGAATGGCGAATATTTATGATTAATCGTTTTTTCAGCGGCAGCCTGCAAACTTTTCACGATATGTTCTGGCGTCGGCTGATCAGGGTTTCCCTGGCCTAAATTAATGACATCATGTCCTTGCTCCGTGATCGCATTGACTTTTGCTACTAGTGAAGCAAAAAACTGCTTGGGCAGGTCCTGAAGCTGGCCGGATTTTTCGAATTGCACCATTTATACACCTTCTCTGAAATTTCTTGAAATTCTAGTCACAAATGATATATGTTTATCATAGTCTTGTAAAGCATTTTTTACATGTGGGGGTTTTAAACGATGAAGTGGAAAATAGCTTGTATTCAAATGGATATAGCCTTCGGGCAACCAGATATCAATTTTCAGGTTGCAGAACAATGGATGGAAAAAGCAGCACGGTCAGAACCCGATATCGTCATTTTACCGGAGCTTTGGACAACAGGATACGACTTGACCAGGTTAAATGAGATTGCTGATCACGAGGCAGAAAAAACGATTGAATTTTTTAAAACACAGGCACAGAAACACCAGATTCACATCATAGGCGGTTCCATCGCGAAAAAAACAAGCAAGGGAATCTATAACACCATGATTATCATCGATAAACATGGGAATCTCATTAAAGAATATGATAAGCTTCACTTATTTCAGTTAATGGATGAACATCATTTCCTGCAGCCAGGAGAAAAAGATGGTTTATTCACTCTTGATGAAAAAATATGTGCTGGATTCGTTTGTTATGACATCCGTTTCCCTGAATGGCAGCGAGCCCATACCGTTCAAGGCGCCGAAGTTCTATTCGTAACGGCGGAATGGCCAAAGCCGAGACTCGATCACTGGAGAGCCTTATTGATTAGCCGTGCCATCGAGAACCAAGCCTATGTTGTAGCCGTTAATCGTTCAGGTTCGGATGTCAATAATATATTTGCTGGTCATTCCTTGATTATTGATCCATGGGGGAATATCATTAGTGAAGCCGGAGAAGGAAACGAACTCTTGACAGGCACCTTGGACTTCAATAAAGTTACAGAAGCCCGTAACAAAATACCTGTATTCGAAGATCGTCGCCCAGATTTTTATTAATTTACCCATTGACAAACTATTTAAAAAGTTGTTATTATTTTCCCGAAGATTAAAATTTCAGAAAACATTTACTCTTATCAAGAGCAGGCTGAGGGATAAAGGCCCTATGAAGCCCAGCAACCGACTGTAATACCATTGTGAAATGGGGCGGATTCACCGCCGGATTATAAAATCCACAGAGCACGGTGCTAATTCCACCAGAATTCTTTTTCTGGAAGATAAGAGGTCCGAAGCCAAAACTTCTGCCTCTTTCTATATGAAAGAGGCTTTTTTATTCTTATTTTGAATCTGGAGGGGAAAAGAATGACACAAAACCATTCAAATTTTAAGAGATTGACAAACGAAACAGCTATAACCCTTGCAAAAAAACTTGGGTTGGTCAATGCGGATGAAAGTTTAAAATGTAAAGAAATCGGCGATGGAAACTTAAATTATGTTTTTCATATTACAGACACGCACACAAATAAAGGAATAATCATCAAACAAGCGGTCCCTTATGCCAAGGTACTTGGTGAAAGCTGGCCGTTGACATTGAAAAGGGCTGCCATTGAAGCGAATGCGCTGATTCATTTCAGAAGTTATTGCCCCGAATTCGTACCGCAAGTCTATTATTCGGATGAACAGCTTGCCATCACAGTCATGGAGGATTTATCTCACTTGAAAATCGTTAGAACAGGATTGATCGATGGCGATTCATATCCATTGCTTTCACAGCATATTGGTGAGTATGTTGCGAAGACGGCATTTTATACATCCGATTATCATTTAGAACCATCTGCGAAAAAGGAAGTGGCCCGACATTTCACGAATCCGGAACTCTGCAAAATCACTGAAGTCTTTATTTTCACGGATCCATTTTTTGAGGAACTCCCGGGAGACTTCGAGGTGGAATTGACTGATGCCGCCAAAAATATCTGGAATGATCAAGAAGTGATACTTGAGGTCGCTAAGCTGAAACAAAGCTTTGAAACCGAGCAGGAAGCCTTGCTTCATGGAGATTTACATACTGGAAGTATATTTGCAAGTGAAACTGAAACAAAGGTTATTGATCCGGAATTCGCTTTTTATGGGCCCGTTGGTTTTGACCTTGGTCAATACACCGCCAACCTTCTCTTCCAGGCAGTCACACGCAATGGCGCTGGAAAGGAAGAGATTTTCACACACCTTCATGAATTTTGGAATGCCTTTGAAGAAACTTATACCGAATTATGGGAAGGCCAAAATAAAAGCCCATTCCGCCATGTGAAAGGTTATCTGCCTTATTTACTGACAAAATTCAAAAAAGATGCTTTCGGTTTTGCCGGCTGTGAACTGATTCGGCGAACCATTGGCCTTTCCCATGTTGCCGATTTAAACGTCATTGAAAATAAAGAAACAAGGATCGCTGCCAAAACGGCAACATTAGAAATTGGTGCATTTTTAATTAAAAAACGGGAAGAAATGGATGTTCCAGCTGTCATTGAAGCCTTGAAGCAACTTACACTGCCATCTTATTCAACCATTTAAAAGGAGACCTGCACATGACTACACTAGCACCCTTACCATATTCGGTACAATGGGATGATACCCATATTACATTATTAAATCAACAAGCCCTTCCTTCCATAACTGAATTTATTGAACTTCATTCAGTTGATGATGTATATGACAGCATTTTGACATTAAAAGTTCGCGGTGCCCCAGCAATTGGACTGACGGCAGCATTTGGTGTTGCACTTGGTGCCAAACAGGAAACAACCGCTGAATTAGTGGATTTCAAGAGAAATGTAACGAGGCATATTGAAAAACTCGCCTCTTCCAGGCCAACTGCAGTCAACCTTTTTTGGGCGTTAAGGAGGATGGAGAACGCCTTGCATGCTGCGCAAAGCATTTCAGCTGCAAAGGAAGCACTTGTAACGGAGGCTAAAGCCATCTTTGCTGAAGATGAAGAAATGTGCAGGAAAATCGGGGAACATGGTTTATCCTTATTCACTAGAGGAGATTCCATTCTCACTCATTGCAACGCTGGGGGAATTGCCACAGCTCGGTATGGCACAGCCTTGGCTCCCTTCCACCTGGCTAAAGAAAGGGACTTTCCGCTAAAAGTGTACGCATGTGAAACCAGGCCTGTCCTGCAAGGTGCGCGTTTGACGGCGTGGGAATTGATGCAAGCGGGGGTTGATGTCACTTTAATTTCAGATAATATGGCTGCACATACGATTCACCAGAAACGAATAAATGGAATTATCGTCGGTGCCGACAGGATTGCGGCTAATGGAGATACAGCCAATAAAATCGGGACATTGGGATTGGCCATATTAGCCAAGCACTTTGGCATCCCCTTTTATGTGGCCGCACCATCAAGTACATTCGACCTTTCTATCGAATCCGGCACATCCATCCCGATCGAAGAACGGAATGAAGCGGAAATCACCTTCATTCAAGGTGTAAGGATCGCTCCGGAAAACGTGAAGACTTTCAATCCAGCCTTTGACGTTACACCGAATCATCTTATTACGAGCATCATTACCGAAAACGGCATCATAACACCGGATTTCATTAAAAACATTCCGCATTTTGTTAATTGATGCAGGTTCCTTTATTGGTGATAAAAAACGAGAAGGATTTGTATCCCTCTCGTTTTTTAAAGATGATCATGATTATTCTTGCGAGGTCTATAATACAATAATTCAAGTGAATTCAAACTTATTCACTTAATATAAGGTTGTTTTCAACAATAGTTCTTATTATTTTGAAAAGAACTCCTGAAGTGCCTTTTTATTTTTAGTGTAATCTATTTCCAACACGGCTCCGGACTGGGGATATATTTCATCTTTAAAGCTTCCTTCCACTGGAACCCTTAAGGTTTCGACAGTGTCCGGTGTATGGAAGACGGCTTTTGGAACCATTTCCATTATTGTTTTCAGTCCAATATCTGTATCCAGGTACGAGAGTCCTTGTTCGATGATACTAGGAAGGGCTGCCATCCCTTCGAAGGATGAGATTTGATTTATAAACGCTGTTTTTAATTGAACCATCACTTCTTGTTGACGCTCCACCCTTCCAAAATCACTTTCATCGTCATGCCTAAAACGGACATATTTCAGTATTTCCTCACCATGTAAAACATTTTTACCAACACTTGCTTGAATGCTCATATCATCAATGATTTCCTGATCCACATTCACCGCTACCCCCTCAGGGGCAAGTAAATCGACCATTTTCACAAATCCCTGGAAGTCGATTACCGCTACATGATTGACCTTGATATCGAAGTTCTCCTGTATGGTTTTCTTGAGCAGTTCCCTTCCACCATAATAATAAGCTGCATTTATTTTGTTATATCCTGATTTATTTCCGGGGATTTCCACATAACTATCACGCATGATGGAAGCCAGCTTCAGTTTCTCCTGCTCAGGAAAGTATTTTGCCAGGATAATCGCATCTGATCGAGATTTTTGCTCTCCTCTTGTATCAACACCAATTAACAGAAATGTTTTCACGCTTTCCTGGTCCTCTTCTTTGGTCAGTTTTTTTTCCGTACCTGCATTTCCATTTTGTTTGGGTAAAGGGGCATAGGTGCAGCCTGCCAGAATCAAGATCAATAGATATATGAAAAATACCTTTTCTTTCATTACCTCACCTCATCGGAAAATTACCCCTATTCTCCGCCTAATATTGGAATTCTATGCATTTAACGACAAAAAAGCCTGCCAACGATAATCGCTGACAGGCTTTTCGGGCAAAATCATTTATTTGATTTCTTTCTTTAATACTTCTACTGCCTTTTTCACTTGTGTGTCGTTTTTAAGGATTTTCTCGCGGATGACCTGCATCAATTTCACGGTAGTATCATCTTTAATTGTCCCAGTTTCTTTAATTTTTTGTTCCTTCTGGAATGCTATGACCGCATTCGTGGTTGCTTCATCAAAGAATCCATCTATCTTTCCTGGATCATGGCCTGCTTCCTTCAGCATCTCTTCAGCTGCTTTCACTTCACTCGAAGAATCGGATGCTTTCAATTCCTTATCAGGTGAAATGTACGGAAGGCTGGCATAATCAGGAAGCTTTACATTAATATCCGGCTTGATCCCTTTTTTATGAATCCAATTGCCTTCAGGAGTCAACCATTTAGCTGCCGTATATTTGAAGTTAGATCCATCTTCAAAGTCTTGGGCAGTCTGAACTGTCCCTTTCCCAAATGACTTGACACCGATCAATGGAATGTCCGCAGACTCACTGACAGCCGCTGCAACGATTTCAGAAGCACTGGCACTTCCGTCATCAATCAACACGACTACCGGGATTTTCAGTTCTCCATCATTCTTCGATTTATAGACCTCTTTTTTCCCGCTGCGATCTTCAACTTGAAGGACCACTTTCCCATTAGGTATGAACAGGCTTGCCATGTCTATTGCTTGGTCAAGAAGTCCCCCTGGGTTTCCCCGCAAATCCAATACGAGACCCTTCATATCCTTCTTCGACATTTCTTCAAGCGCCGTTTTCAGTTCTTGGACTGTATGTTCGGAAAAACTGGTCACTTGAATTTTTGCAACTCCATCATCAAGCATTTCCGCATATACCGTTTCAATCGGAATTGTATCCCGTTTAATGGTGAGCTCAATCGGATCCGACTCACCAGCTCTTGAGATGGATAAATCCACTTTCGTTCCCTTTTCGCCCCTGATTTTCAGGACAGCTTCAGAAGAGCTTAGTCCTTCAACGCTTTTACCGTCCACACTTAAAATGATATCATTCGGTTTTACCCCTGCTTTTTCTGCTGGGGATCCTTTTATCGGTGAGACGACCATGATTTGTCCATCCTGCTCCTGAATCTCTGCACCGATTCCTTCAAAAGATGAAGAGATGCTCTCATGGAAACTCGATGCTTCCTTTTTATCCATATAAGCGGAGTAGGGATCATCCAATGATTTGATCATTCCATTGATTGCCCCGTCAACCAGCTTATCTTGATCAATCTCTTCATAATAGTTATCTTTTATCGTATCGTATGTAGAATACAGCTTTTCAAATTCCGCATGTTTATCCGGTGCTAATGACTCTACTTTTTCATCTCCAAAGGTCAAGGCTATTGTAGTAATCCCTGCAGTTAGAAATATGACTAAGAAAATCCCCATAATGAACGTAAACTTCTTTATTTTAATGAATTTTCCTGCCTCTTTTGGCTGTTTTTGATTTTCTTCTTCCACTGAAGCCTCACCACTTTCATTCTTCATGACAATATAAACAATTTCATTCCTATTTTATCAGCTTTCATGCCAATCGAAAAATAATAGTTATCAAAAATAACAACTTATGACCATATGTATTTTTTTACCGCTTCGCAAACGTTAATATTATAGAGAAAGATCCAAGGGCAACAGCCATCTCCGACATTACAAAAATACGGATACCAAGGAATAAATGAGCCTGTATCCCAACTGTCATTCTACAGCATCACTTATTCCCGGTAACCAGCCTGACATTTACATGCAATTATCAATCCTTGATAGCTGCTTCCAATGCCACCTCAACCATTTCGTTAAAAGTTGACTGGCGCTCATCCGACGTCGTTTCCTCACCGGTTAAAATGTGATCGGAAATGGTTAATACAGATAAAGCTTGGCGGCCAAATTTAGCGGCAAGCGTGTATAGGGCAGCTGATTCCATTTCTATTGCAAGTATTTGGTATTTTGCCCATTTTTCCAATTCACTATTATCGTTATAAAACTGATCGGCCGTAAATACATTACCGACCTTCAATTGCAAGCCCTTGGCCGTCCCGGCGTCATATGCTTTTCTTAGTAATTCGAAATCAGCGGTTGGGGCAAAGTCCACCCCACCGAAAGTCATCCGGTTCATTTGGGAATCGGTGGAAGCACTCATGGCAAGGATCACATCCCTGACTTTTACATCTTTTTGAATCGCTCCTGCAGTTCCCACACGAATCAGCTTCTGGACATTATAGCTATTCATCAATTCATTCACGTAAATGGAAATGGATGGAACCCCCATGCCTGTACCTTGTACAGAAATTCGTTTCCCTTTATATGTACCTGTATATCCAAACATGTTACGAACTTCATTATAAAGTTTAGCATCCTCTAAAAATGTTTCAGCAATATATTTTGCACGCAACGGGTCCCCTGGCAGTAAGACCGTTTCCGCAATTTCATTTTCTTTTGCACCAATATGTACGCTCATACGACTATGTCCTCCTTAACTTGTGGTTGAAATGATATTCAAAAACTACTATACCATATCCACCACAAGTTAGGAAAATTGAACCTTATCCTAGAACTTGAAAAACTGGAAATCTCAAAAAGACTTTTGGCACCCTTACTCTAAACCGCAAACAAAACGGCGGAGGTCCGCCGTCTTTTTTTAATCGTTAATAAAATTAAGGGAAAGGAAGCTGCTAACCGTCTTATGACAGGTTACTCATCGACTTCTTCATCAATTATGCATTTTTCAAGAAGATATTCGAATGTGATGTCAGCAAGATCTTCAACTTCAGCTTCTGTTGGAAGATAGCCCCGTCTTATCAATTCTTGAAAAAAGAATTCCGCTATCTCTTCTGTATCAATAAAAACCTCAATTTCTCGCAAATCATCGCCCCCTTATTTAAAGGTCTATGAATGTGTAGAGACAAATATACCAGTAAGGCATCCCATAATGGAAAATCATATGAATGGCCTATAGTTATCATGGTCCATTTCTGTTCAATTTGAATGGAAGCTTCTATAGGGAATTTGGAAATTGCCCTTTAAAAAGTTTGGGACACCTTTCACTTCGTTTGCTTCTTTTTATGATCTGGATAAATTTCCTCTGCCGCTTTTTCAATTTTCGCAAGGGCAATCTTCATGATATGGCGGTATTCATCATCGCCAAAATGTTCGTAGAGCTTACAATAATCATTATATAAATCCAACAGTCCATCAATCATTTCCTTTTTTTCATTTTTTGTCATTGTCATATCTCGCTCACCTTTACCAGGGTTGTTTTGTTTAGCAATGATAGCAAGCTCATTTTTCTTTTTAGGAAGTAGCAGACCCAACTTTTTTATAATTCCATCTGCACGTTTAGCATCGGCTATCAAAGTCAGTTCTTCTTCGTGCGCTTCAAGCCATTCACCATCCGAGATTCTTGATAACTCATAGATTACATCCTCCCAGGCATTTTCCTTATAGCGCCAAATTTCCGTCCGATAGCCGATAATCTTGAAATAATCCTGTTCATATCCATCCACTTGGACCAAGTCACCTAATAAATATTTATATTCAATATCGATTTGTTCTTTTGGATAAAGGATTTCTCCTTCATATTCATTTATCGATTGCAATGTTTTTTCGATATAAAGACCTTCACTATAGTTCACTTCATACACATAAGCACCATCGAGAAATTTCACATCGGTTATATTCCCGACTGTCCCATACATTGTTATTACGACTGTATCGCCTAATTTAAATTTCGGCTGTTTTTTTTTGCCCATAAGAGACATCCCCCAATATGGTCCTTATCGTTTGATTAGTAAATTATATGCACAAACAAACATGGAGGTTAATGGAAATGAGGGGGCATTTTGCTCATTTAACTAAGTAACCGGCCCATTTATTAAAGGGCGCTACAACCAACCAAAAACCGCCTCATTTAATGAGACGGTTCGTAGTGGGGATGATGAGAGTCACTTTCGTTCCTTCGTCGCTGACGCTCTCCATTTGGAATTTACCTTTTAATCCCTCCATTATCTGAATGCACGTCGCCACACCTAATCCGTTACCATCCGGTTTGGTGGTATAAAAGGGCATACCGATATTTATTAAATCCTCGGGACTGATGCCTTTTCCATCATCGCTAATCACTAATTTTACATATTGGGACACGGAAGTCTGTTGCAGTTCAATCTGCCCCCTTGTTTCGATGGCTTCACAAGAATTATTCAAGACATTCAAGAGAACCTGCCTTAACCGATTTCTGTCTGAATAAACAAAGACGGATTGTGTCACTTCATTAATTATTCTTACATGATAACTCGGATTTGAAGGGGTATAGGTATCTATAATTTCTTCAAGGAAATCCTTTAAATCAAATTTCTCCCATTCCAGTTGATGCGGTTTTGCCAAATCAAGAAGTTGTGTTACGAATGCATTGACCCGATCCACTTCATGAAGCATGACATCACTATATTTTTCTATTAATGTTGTATCATGATCCTGGCTCTTCAATAATTGGAAAAAGCCCTTTATTGTCGTCAACGGGTTCCTGATTTCATGGGCGACACCGGCAGCAAGCTGGCCAACATATTTCAATTTTTCCGTTCGGACGATTTCCTTCTCACGATCTTCTATCGTTTCCATCATTCTTAGAAAGGCAAGGTTCAATTTTTCCATTTCCTCGAAGCTTCTTTTGTCGGAAATGATGAATTCCTTTCCTCCTATGAAATCCTCTGTCGCTTCGACAAGTTCTTGAACTGGCCTTACGAGGGTCTTTGTTAGTAAATAGACAGCCAGAATGATAGAAACAAAAACGATGCTGTAGATGGTCAGGTACCGTGTTAATAGGTCATTCAAAGGTTGAAACACCTGTTTCTTATCAGCACCCACAACAACAAACCATTTATTCTCCGTTTCTGCAATCGTATGGACAGGCTGGATGGAATATATTTTTTCCCCATTCTCTGCACTGTACAAATCATCCGATAACGAAGCTTCCATCAGCTTACCTTTAGTTAACCCCATTTCTTTCAAGGCAGAATCCTGCATGACGCCATTCGGGTCCTTTTTCGAAATCATGATGCCTTCTTGATTGATCATGAAAAAGTTTACTGGGTATTTATCACTAATTTCATTAGCCTTTTTCTCCATCATCTCCCAAAGACCTTCCAATCGGAAAACTGGGGATACGACACCGATCATTTTCCCTGCATCATCATATACCGGCGCACTTAGAACCATTATAGGTTTTGAAAAAGTCCGGGTTTGATAAACGTCGGAAAGGAATTCATGACCTTCTATGGCCTCTTTGAACCATATTCTCTTTGAGAGGTTGGCCCCGATCATTTTATTTGATGTATCTGCAATGACATCGCCTTCCATATTCAAATGCAAGACACCGTAATAATTACCCTTTGCATCGATAAACTTTTTTAGTTCATCTGATTTCTCTTCTTTTAAATAGCCAGGATTGATGATTACCGAATTTGCACTCATAAACTTCACATCACTGATTCGTTCATTCAAATAGTTATATGTTTCATTTACAATATTCAGTGAACCTGCATTCAGGGCATTTTTTGCTTCCTTCTCCAGAAGGGACCGTTGTGATCCATAGGATATGATTCCCAATATCAGAAGAGGAACACTTGCAATAAGTAAAGAGTAAAGCAAAATTCGGGTTTGAAGGCTTTTAAGCATCCTTCCGATCCTCCCTATTCCTGATCTCCCAATATGAGCCCTTCTTCTATTTGGACATACTGTTCCCACGCTTGATCGAATACTGACATACTTTCAAGATAGTCTGCATTCAATTCTAAATAACTGCTCAGTTCATTATAATCAGTCGATTGTTTTGGGAAGCCATGGTCCTCATAGGCATGATTGGCAAATTTAGTGATTGCATCAGTTTCCTTCGGTTGTCGAAATTTCATTAAATATAAATAAAATGGTCTCATGATGTCGAGCCCCCCTAAAATAACTATGATTTCTGCTTTAATATATCGGAAACTTTCGCTTCCGTCCACTTTTTTTAAATATCAATTTGGTTTTTTCTTCCTCATTTTAAGAAATCCACGATTTTTCAACACAAAATGCATTCGGTATATAAGCAAAAAGAACTTAGCTATTGTTTAACTTACTTTTTAAGTGGGTCATATAAATTAAAAAGCAAGTACAGAATAAACATCTCTACTTGCCTTTCAATTGAACTCTATTGTTAGTTTTTCTATATTATTTATTGCTTTTATTTGCAGTGAAAAATCCAGTCTTTTCACTAGCGCCTTACACCCATCCATTTTTTCTCAATGATATTGGGGTTCTTACGATTAGTATGAAGAACATATAACTCACGATAGGAATTTCACGATGAAGTTCTTGATAAGCTTTCATTGCATCTCGAGAAATAGGGAATTTCTATATGGTACTCTTCCCACCCATCAAACACCTTGCTATTACTTTTCCCTAATAGTTTATTAAACATTTTTTCTCAGAGGGCTATCTGAATCCGCACTATCAGTGACTATTCCCCCCAGCATTTCGCTTGTTTTTGTCACTAAAGAATTGATCTCTCCGTTAGAAAATGAAAGAATCTTTTTACTTTTACCCTCATTAGTTAGATTCCATAAGAGAATGTTAAAACGTTGAGATCCAGTAGCTCATATTGAATTCTCATTGGGGTTGGAAATAACCGTAAAAGGGAATTACAAAAGCCGTACCCCTTAAATGATGGTCGCTTTTTAAAATTGGAATTTATCAGCAGTAATATTGTGATAGGGCATTATAAGCTTTTACCTATACTTAGCTCATTGTCCCTATTTCAACTTCAATTACTCTTCATACGCCTCTGTTTCCCAAGCTGTTTCATATCAATAACTCCAACCCCAGATCATACATAGTATTGTACCGAAGACAGTAATTAGAGCTAAGAATATAGCGCAATATAGAGTCATAAAAATTGATTTGCTATCATCAGTTTCACGAGCATGCATAAACACAACTAGTTGAACAGCTGCTTGTATGAATGCTGTCATTATAAAAATTGTCATTCCAGTTGCTTTTGACATATTGAAGAAGTAAACCAAAAGAGCTACAACCGTCAAAATCAGTGAAAATACAAAACCCCATACTTGTTTAGCCGGGAATAATTCCTTCATGTTTATGTCATTCCTTTCATGTAGATAAAGGTGAAGATGAAGATCCAAACGATATCTAAGAAATGCCAGTAAAGAGAGAAAATGAAGGATTTATTGGCTGTTTCAGGTGTCAACCCGCGTTTTTTCACTTGAAGGATAATAAATAACCCCCAGAAAAGTCCTAATGTAACATGTGCTCCATGTGTCCCTAATGTTGTAAAGAGCATCGATGTAAATCCACTAGTTTGCAGTGTAGCTCCTTCGCGATAATAGGTAATGAACTCAGTAATTTCAAATCCTAAGAATCCTAATCCAAGGAGGAGAGTGATTACGAAGAATGTCAACATGGCTTTCTTGTTGCCAAGTCGCATGGCATGGATTCCAAGCCCGATGACAAAACTGCTTGTTAAGAGCAAGAATGTTTCAGCAAGTACTGGAGTGATTTCAAAAATTTCTGCTCCAGTAGGACCGTTACCGGTACGATCTACTAATGTAAAATAAGATGCAAAGAGTGTTGCAAAAAGCATAATTTCGGCTCCAAGGAAAATCCAGAAGCCTAAAATATTTAGACGATTTTGTTCCGTACTATATTCAAGAGGTTGCGAGTGATCTATTTCCATTTATTAACACCCCCGAATTTTGCTTCTGTCTCTTTAATTTCTTCTACAGAAATGTAATGCCCATGATCTATTTCGAATGAACGATGAGCCATGCAAACAAAGATACCGATTAACCCAATAATCGCAAGAAACCATATGCTGAATACTAACGCAAATCCAAAGACAAAGAAGATACAGGACATGATAAACGGTCCGCCGCTGTTATTGGGCATATGAATTTTTTCATAGTCACCCTTGAATAATTCATGACCTTTATATTTAGCATCCCAAAACGTTTCCCTTGAGTTCACTTGTGGAATAATAGCAAAGTTATATTCTGGTACTGGATTATGAGTAGCCCATTCAAGGGAACGTGCATCCCACGGATCCTCACTAACATCTCTTGGGGCATGGCGAATGCTATAGTAAATCGTATATACGATTAATACAAAGCTGATTGCCATTAAAGCTGCCCCGATAAACGAAATCATATTCAATGGTCCAAATCCAGTCGATTCAGAGTATGTGTATATACGACGTGCTTGACCATCTAAACCAGTGATATACATAGGGAAGAATGCTAAGCAAAAACCAATGGTTAGAAACCAGAACGCCCATTTCCCAATCCTTTCATTCAACATGAAACCAAACATTTTCGGCCAGTAGTAAGTTCCGGCACCAAGCACAGCAAATACTACACCCGGAATAATGACATTGTGGAAGTGAGCTACTAAAAACATTGTATTATGGTATTGATAATCCGCCGCTGACATCGCAAGCATAACCCCGGTAACTCCACCGATTGTGAAAAGAGGTATGAAACCTATTGAATAAAGCATAGGTACGGTAAATCTGATTCTACCTTTCCACATCGTGAACAACCAGTTAAAGATCTTGATTCCAGTCGGAATAGCAATGACCATCGTTGTAATCGAGAAAATACTATTAACATATGCTGCTTGCCCCATTGTAAAGAAATGGTGCGTCCAAACGAAGAATGAATATAAAGAGATAAATACCATTGAAGCAACCATTGATCGATAGCCATATAGGTTACGCCGTGAAAAGGTTGGGATAATCTCACTAAATAGACCAAATGCAGGCAAGATTAAGATATATACTTCAGGATGTCCCCAAACCCAGAACAGGTTAGCCCAAAGCATATCCATACCGCCATCAGTCATTGTGAAAAACTTGGTTGCGAATAGTCGATCCATTGTTCCCATGATCAGCGCCACTGTTAATACAGGGAATGCGAAAATGATAATAATGCTTGTGACTAAAGCAGACCATGTAAACATTGGCATTTTCATTAATGTCATACCGGGTGCTCTCATTTTAAGAATAGTCGTCAAAAAGTTAATCCCCGTCATTAATGTACCTATTCCGGCTATCTGAATACCAATCATATAATAATTCGTTCCAACATGCGGGCTAAATTCATTACCTGCAAGCGGGAAATAAGATGTCCACCCTGCATCAGGCGAACCACCAATTACAAAAGAGATGTTGAATAGCATCGCACCCATAAAAAATAACCAGAAACTTATGGCATTTAAACGTGGGAATGCTACATCTCGGGCTCCAATTTGTAATGGCACTACGAAATTCATTAAGGCCATAATGTACGGCATCGCCATAAAGAGAATCATCACAACCCCGTGTGTTGAAAAAATTTCATTATAGTGCTGTGAATCTAATAATTTGTTATCCGGTACGGCAAGTTGCGCACGCATCATCACAGCATCTACCCCACCACGAAATAGCATCAACAAAGCAGATATTAGATACATAATACCTATTCTTTTATGATCGACTGTTGTTAGCCAGCCACTCCATAAATAAAACCATTTTTTAAAGTGGGTTAAACCAACAATGATCAAGAGAACAGTAACACCAATGGCCACCATTGATGAGTAAAGAACGGGACTAGGATTAGGTATAAGAAATCTAGAGAAAAAACCCATACTATTGTGTTTCCTTTCTGAAAATATTTTTCTTGAGATAGACTAAGAAATTATTCATGATTGTGTTCTGATTTTTCTTCACTATTACTTGACTTATGATCATGCTCCATATGTTCACCTTTTGAATTCGCGTTAGAGTCACTTGAGCCATGATGATGTCCAGCATTTTCACCTTCTGGAGCTGGTGAGAAGTCTAAATGAGTTCCAGTAAACGTTAACTGTCCCTCATGACCCGGTTTTAATAATTCATTGAATTTTACTTCAGTAATAGGTTTCGCAGTTTCTTTAACTTCCTTTACCCATTCATCAAACTTATCTTGAGATATCGCTTCGACGTGGAACGTATTTTCAGCGAATCCTCTCCCACTAAAGTTTGCATTTCGTCCCATCATTTCCCCAGATTCGTCCGCTGCTAAGTGTAATGTGGTCACCATGTTAGACATGGCATATTTTTGACCGCCAAGTTGTGGAATCCAGAAACTCGTGATAGGCCCGAATGAATAAAGTTTAAATTCAAGTGGTCGATTTGTTGGAATATACAAGTAGTTTACTGTCTCGATATCGTTTTCTGGATAACTAAAATGCCACTTCCAATCAGATGACGAAGCGTAAATAACTAATGGATCTTGACCTTTGTACCCTTCCGGAGTGGCTTCCACTTTATTGTTGGAAATTACAGAAACAACGGAGAAGAAAATGACGATTAAAATTGGCACCCCAACAATAATCGTTTCAACGAGATGATTCCCTTCAATGTAAGGTGGTTCGTAATCTTTCGGTAGTTTAGAGTCACGGTATTTCGTTAACACAAAGACTAAAATAGCACAAACAACAATAACAATAACCGCCATGATCGCAATTGATAGCCAAATCACATTGGCTTGGGTTTGGGCTTGAGGTCCTTTAGGATCTAAGACCGCTAATGATTCACAGCCAGAAAGCACATTGACTATGGTAGAAAGAATAGCTAATAAAACCCATTTTATTTTCATATAAGTATCCTTTCTTTTAAGATTTTATTTCTAAGTTATCCACAAAAGATAAAACTATCCCAAAAAATGTTTAATAAGAATGGTAATTTACCACAATCACATTTATAGGCGGGATGATTATGTATGAATTCATTTGGGGAATGTTCAGAGCAACATGTAATCTAAATACCTACTTGCTTTGAAAAGGAATTAGAATATTTGAGGAGATACTTCATGGATTTTTTTATTCCTAGTGGTCATAATAGGAGTGAAGATGAAAATTTAAAATGGTGGCAATTGTCCTTAATAGGAGTTGGCTGCACTAATGGTACTGGATTTTTTCTTGGATCGGCCAATGGTATAAAAATAACAGGCCCTTCAATTGTCCTTTCCTTTACGACAGCCGCAGGGATCTTTCTGCTCTCCGTATTTTGAAAATAAAAATTAGTTGTTTTAACAGTGCTTTTTCATCCACCCTAATACCCATTGAAGAAATTTCAAAAAACCTCTCCAAAAGAGGCTTCCAAAATAATATATCTCAATTTACCGCTTGCTTCCTTCAAAATTCCGCCTCACCACGGAAAGCAGCCGCTAATAATGCCTTCACTGTTCGGGATGTGCACCCTATATACCGCACCGCCGGGCGCACAGAAAAACCTCATCAAAAAAAGTAGATGAGGCAACTTCTAATTATTTTGTTATTTCCCAAAATCAAAATAATTTCGCTTTAACAACCGCTTCATCTTCAATAACTCGTCATACGTCGTCTGTTTCCCTAACTGTTTCGTATCAATTAAAAACAGCTGGTCTTCAATCTCTTTAGTCGTTTCATCACTCTGAAATAGCGCATGGCAATTATCACAATAGAACGATGGCGTTTCATCAATTTCAACCGCTCTAGATCCATCTGGTAACTCCCAAAACACTGTATCAGTTACCGATTGTAATGTTCCGACCTCACACCATGGACATGTCACCATGCTATTCATCCCCCTTTGGTGCACCCTTTTTTTGCTGTGACTGGAATTTCTTTTCTTTTAAAAGATCTCGCTTTTCACGTTGGTTTTTCAATGAAGCATGCTCTGGGTTGGTCACGTAATTTTCCCGTCGATTCATTCGCTTCAGTCCTTCAGGCACTAAATTGAATTGCTTGTCGTTCATTAAACCAGATACACCTATATCCGACTGTTTTTCTTCCATATCAGGATATACCCCTTTGAAATAATCATCAGCAAGTCCTGGTGTATATTGCTCAGGTTCAGGATATGTGGTTATCACACCTTCAAAATTGCGCAGCACCGTTTTTGTTGGGGATTGTGAAAGGATATAATTCGGCTGCAGCGTGATTTTCCCTCCACCTCCTGGAGCATCGACTACGAAGGTAGGTACAGCATACCCGGATGTATGGCCTCGCAGCCCCTCGATGATTTCAATCCCTTTTGAAATGGGGGCCCTGAAATGACCGATGCCTTCCGAGAGATCACACTGGTAAATATAGTAAGGACGGACACGGATCTTAACAAGGTCATGCATCAGCTTTTTCATGATTGCGACACTGTCATTTATCCCCGCTAAAATAACTGCCTGGTTGCCTACAGGTACACCTGCATCGGTAAGCATCTCACATGCTTTCTTTGACTCCCCGGTAATTTCTATCGAAGTATTGAAATGAGTATTCAGCCAAACCGGATGATATTTTTTTAAAATGGCACATAAATTATCAGTGATTCTTTGAGGAAAAACAACCGGAGCCCGCGTACCTATCCTGATTATTTCAACATGAGGAATTTCCCTTAAGTTTTTGAGGATATATTCAAGGATCGTGTCATTGATCAATAATCCGTCCCCGCCGGAAATAAGGACATCCCGAACTGCCGGCGTGTCACGTATATAACCAATTGCAGCGTCCAATTGTTTTTTTGGCACGCCCATGCCAATTTGACCTGAAAAGCGTCTTCGCGTACAATAACGGCAGTACATGGAGCATTGATTCGTCACCAAAAAAAGAACGCGATCCGGATATCTATGGGTCAGTCCCGGTACAGGGGAGTCCTCATCCTCATGAAGGGGGTCTTCCATGTCATATTTGGTTTTATGCATTTCTTCCGAGATTGGGACCGATTGCATTCTGATTGGACACCTTGGGTCATCTTTATTCATTAACGAAGCATAGTATGGGGTGATATTCAATGGAATGGTTTTTGTGGAAATCCTCACACCTTCCTCTTCATCCGGAGTCAGGTTTATCACTTTTTTCAAATCATCAACAGTTCGGATCGTATTCGTAAGCTGCCACAGCCAGTTGTTCCATTGTTCTTCAGTTACATCTTTCCATAGCTCTATATCTTTCCAATGGCGATCTGGCTTATATAAGTCAAATAACATGGTTATACCTCCTGAGTTATGATAGTAGTATTAAATGCAAGAAGGGTGCCAAAATGACCCAAAAATTCGAATGCCCATAAAAAAAAACCGGACTGCTGGCTTCATCCGGATTTTTTCCATTCAAATATGTTTTTTTATTTTATATTGCAAGGTCTGTCTTGGAATTTGCAATAGCTTCGATGCCTGGAAAACGTTACCGTTCGTTTGTAGAAGGGCCTCGGTAATCAATTTTGTTTCCATCTCAATCATGGCCTCACGAAGCGGAAGTATTTTTTCTGATGGGGTGGGCTTTTTTAAAAATTGGGGCAAATCTTCAAGATTCAAAACATCATTCTCCGTATGGTTCATCATGAATTCTATTGTATGTTTAAGCTCCCTTACGTTTCCAGGCCAATGATATTTCCGAAAAAAAACCTTAGTCTTCTCATCCATGCCTTTTATCGACAGTCCTAATTTACTGTTAAATATTGATATGAAATGTTCAGAAAGAAGCTCTATATCATCAATCCGCTCCCTTAACGGAGGCAGCTCGTAGCTCAATACGTTCAATCGGTAAAATAAATCCGCCCTTAGCCTGTTTTCCGATACCGCCTTTTTCGGATCTATATTCATCGCTGCCATGATCCTGACATCCACCTGTACACTCTTTGTGCCGCCTATCCTCCTGATGAACCCATCTTCAAGCACACGCAGAAGCTTTGCCTGCAAGTCAATCGGCATCGATTGCAATTCATCCAAAAACAAGGCTCCCCCGTTGGCTAATTCAAACAACCCCTGACGTTCCACAGCACCGGTGTAGCTTCCTTTTGCCGTACCGAATAGAAGCGATTCCAATAAACTTGCTGGTAGGGCAGCACAATTTTGCGCGATGAAAGGTTCTTTACCGCGGCTCGAATCCTGGTGGATGCTTTGAACAAAAAGCTCTTTTCCTACACCGCTTTCCCCATAAACCAATACCGATGAGGAGGAGCGGGCAGCCTTTTTCCCTTGTGATATCAAACCTTTAAACCCAGTATCATTTGTCAGGATTTCCGTGAAAGAATACAATCCGCCGTTCGCAGGCGTTTTCCTTTCAGGACTTTTGATAGTCTTGAGCGAGCTTTCCAAATCAGCTAACCTTTCAGATAATTGCTTCAAGCTTGAATAATCCTTGGCAATTTCTATTGCACCTATCATAAACCCATCAACATATATGGGGAGCGTCGTATTTAGCGTCTCAATGATTCGCCCATGTGCATTTACATACGATTGACTATAATTGTAGATTGGTTTTTCAGATTTAATGACCCGGAGTAAGGTCGATGATTTGTGATTCAATGAAGGGAAGGCTTCAAGCAACGGTTTCCCAAGCACCTCACTTCTTTTCATCCCATCATGATTGGCTGCCACTTTGTTATAAAAGATGGTCTGTCCTTTTGGATCTATCACATGAATGCCTTCATCAATGGTTTCTAATATCGCTTCCAACACTTCACTTGTATTAAAAAATTCACTTGGCAAGATATCCCTCCTCAAGACCTTCTTGCTAGATGTATATGAGGAAATGCCAAAAACTTGTCATCAACCGCCTAAAAATGAGCATTCAAGTTAAATTTTTCACCCAAAGGTTCATATCTTCCAGTTTATCAAAGATATAACAATTATTGGCCAAACGTCCGCGGTACGAGTAACCGTGCTGATGCAATGCAGCATTCATGCCGAATGAGAGCGACCGGGCAATTGAATAGATACAATAAATTCCATGTGAAATAAGATAGTCTTCAAGCGCGGAAATCAAGTGTTTCATCAAGCCGTACTGCCGATGTTCCGGCAATGTCGCACAATCGGTGATTTCTGCATTATGGTAAAAGGAATTAATTTCTGCGGAAGCAGCACTGACGATCCTCTCTTCATGGACATAAATATAAAAAACCGTTCCCATTTCCATGCACTTTTTCACATATACCGGATCATTCATCGGTGTGGGATACACATCGAAAACCTTACCATACAATTGGGCCAGCTGAAGTGCATCGGTAACTTCTGCTTTACGGCCTTGATAGGCTGACGGCGGATCATCTAGTCCGGATTTTGTCGGCAGACTCTGAACATCGGTAAGGATTTGATCTTCCTTCTCCCATTCTGCACTGTTGCGCCTTTCATTCTGGTTATATTTAACAAGGAAGAAACAATCGCTTCCCAAGAAGAATTTATCGATGCTTCCTTCATATAGAAAGCCTTGAGCAAGCAATGCCATAACGTTTTCCCTGCGTGACTTGAAGATGATTTTTTCTGCTGATATGCCTTTAGCCACCTTTAAAGATTCCTCCACGCAATCTTGAAAATGACCTAGATAATCATCAACCCTGATTCGCTTATTAAAATGGTCGATCGTAATATGTATGGTGCACCTTGGCTTTTGAATTCTTTTTTCAATGATTCCAGCCTCCATTTGTCCGCTCCTTTCACATCTTCAAAAATTGTTGCGAAAGGCCTGACCCTTCCTGGAATCAGACCTTGGGAAAAATGATTATTCCTTGTCCACCCCACACCATTCAATAATGGTCAATGCGATGATTTCCGCAACCTCCATCATTTTATCCACCTCTATATATTCGTTCGAATCATGGGCCATCTTCGTTTCCCCTGGTCCAAACACAACTACGGGGGTAGAGCCAACCGATGAAAGATACCCTCCATCCGTCGCCCAAGGGGACGCTTCGACAAGCGGTTCTTCCCCTACCACTTTTTCAAAGTATGTGCCAATTGTCTTCATAAGCGGGTGATTTATTTCGAGATTGCCAGGCAGCCATCTGGCCCCAAACCATTCTAATTCAATAGGTTTTTCTTTGAACCATGCATCGCTCCGGTTTAAAGCATCTATTCGCTCCTTCAGTGATTTTTGTGCCTCTTCCATGGTTTCTGTCGGGGCGATGCCGAATCTACCTTCTAGTACGGCTGTATCCGGCACGGAGGAAGGCCAATTCCCGCTTTGAATGCTACCTATGTTGATTGGAATCGGGATAGGGACATTTTTATAGAGTGAATGACGGAGTGACTCATTCCGTTCTTGTTCAAGCAACTTGATTTCTTTCATTACACCAACCGCTTTATCTATTGCACTGACTCCTTCATACCTCGTGCCTCCATGTGCAGACTTGCCTTTTATTCTCAGTCGAAACCACATCGAACCTTGCTGTAAAGGGAATAGTTTCATATTTGTAGGCTCCGGAATGATTGCACCATCAGCTTTGTACCCCCGTAGGACTGCCGCAAGTGTGCCGGCACCACCGCTTTCTTCTTCAATCACACTCTGGAATATCACATCTCCCTTCAATTGTATTCCAGATTCGACGATCGCTTCGATGGCCAGCAATAAAGATACATTGCCTCCTTTCATATCTGTCGTTCCCCGCCCGAAAACTTTCCCGTCCATCAACTTGCCGCTATACGGATCATCGTGCCATGCTGCATGATCTCCTTCAGGAACTACATCAATATGTCCGTTTAAAATAAGGGATTTCCCCTGGCCTGTTCCTCTTTTAATAGCCACAAGGTTCGGATTACCTTTAAAATCCCTGCGATCGCAATAAAAATGGGGATGTTTTCTTAATTGTTCATCCCCGATTTCCCAAAGATCTATTTCTAGACCAAGTTGTCTGCACTTCTCGACCACTATGGCTTGTGCACTTCCTTCTTGCCCCCTTTTGCTCGGTTCCTGAACTAGTTTTTGCAAAAGCTGAACCCCATTCATCCGATGTTCCTTCAACCATGTTCTTATTTTTTCCTCATACATATCCATTCTCCTCTCTCATTCTTTTAAAATATGGATGTTTTCAGAGACGGTAAACGAGGCTTCGGTCCGATTCCTGATTTCCTGAATGCTGGAAGTATCAAATACATCAGTTAATAGGAGTCCCTCCGAAGTTACGGAAAACACGCCTAATTCGGTGATGATCATATGTACGCATTTCTTGGCAGTTAACGGCAACGTACATTTTTTGACTAATTTAGACATGCCCGCTTTATCGTTATGTTCCATCAAGACAATGACCTTTTTTGCCTTCGCAGCCAGTTCCATTGCACCGCCCATGCCTGGCACCCGCTTTCCCGGGACAATCCAATTAGCGAGATCCCCCGCTTGACTTACTTGAAGGGCTCCTAGAATCGTGATATCCACCCTGCCTCGCCGTATCATCCCAAATGCAACAGTACTGTCGCAGTAAGAAGCCCCGGCTCTAATGGTGATAGGCAGTCCCCCAGCATTGCAAAGATGCGCATCTTCCTTCCCCATTTCAGGAGTACTGCCAATTCCCACAAGGCCATTTTCTGCATGAAACATAACTTTATGATCATTCAAAAGATGATTCGGTACAAGTGATGGAATGCCAATTCCCAAATTGACCAGCATCCCATCGCTTATTTCTGCTGCTGCCCGTTTCGCTATTCTGTTTCTATCTCCGGTTCCCAAACCCATTTCCAATCGACTCCTTTTGATGGAATGATATAATCCACAAAGGCACCGGGTACAATGATGTCCTCTGGATCCAAAGTGCCAAGCGGAACGATTTGCATGGCTTCGACTATAGTGATTTGACCGGCCGCAGCAACGATTGGATTCGTGTTCCTGGCACTTTTATCAAATATAAGATTTCCATAAGGATCTGCCATTTCTGCGTAAACAATGGCGATATCCGCAGTTAATGCCGGTTCCACCAGATAATTTTTCTTACCTAGCTTTACGGTTTGCTTGCCGTCCCGGACGATATCGGCCTCAATTCCAATATCAGTCAATATCCCGCCAAGTCCCATCCCTCCGGCCCGGATACGTTCGACAAGTGTCCCTTGGGGAGAGAACTCCACTTCGAGTTCTCCATTGTTCATTAATAGTCCTGCATTTGGATTGGAACCGATATGGGAAACGATGACTTTTTTCGCACGGCGTTGGGTGACCAGTTTTCCGATTCCGATATCGGGGAAACCTGTATCGTTCCCAATCAATGTTAAATCCTTAATACCTGATTCCAAAATCAGATTGATCAATCCCGGAGGCGTCCCTATGCCACCGAATCCCCCAAACAGGATGGACTGTTTATCTTTAAAGTGATGGCGGACATCCTCCAAACGACAAATCTTCTGGAATGTATTTTCCACCACTATGACTCACTTCCTTGTTGTGATGGCCGTTTACCTATCGATTCATTAAATTGCCAAAAAGTTATATCGACCCTCATTAACAATTCAGCACACTCCTCTTCCGATATCGTTAACGGCGGGGAGATGATGATCGCTGCCCCTGTTACACCGTCAAGGCCTGCAGCTGCAGGATAAAGAAGTATTCCATTCCTCATTCCCAATTCAATGATTTCATTAGTCACGTCTGCCTCCTTCGGAAATGGGGCTTTCGTTGCTTTATCCTGGACAAATTCGATGCCAATCAATAAACCTCTCCCGCGTATATCACCGATAAAGGAATACTTCCCTGCCAACTTTTTCAGGCCCCTAATCAGGTAATTCCCTCTGTCGGCTGATTTTTCGACAAGTTCATTCCTTTCGACATATTCTAAAACGGCCAAAGATACCGCACACGATAACGGATTTGCACTTAGGGTATGGCCTCCTATAATTGACTTCGAGCCTTTCATTATGGGCTCCATCACGTTTTTGGTCATTACTGCGGCGGCTATCGGTGTATACCCCCCGCTCATACCTTTACCAAATGTTACGATATCAGGCTCCACATCCCAATATTCGGAAGCAAGCATCTTGCCGGTACGTCCAAATCCGGTCATTACTTCATCCGCAATGAATAAAATATCATTCTCTTCGCAGATTTTCTTGAGTTTTCGAAAATAACCATCAGGAGGAACAATAGCCCCTCCAGCTGCGCCGATAACAGGTTCTGCAATAAAAGCCGCTATATTTTCACTGCCAATACGCCGGATTGATGCTTCCAATTCCGAAGCACAGGACATTCCGCATGTATGTGGATCAAGTTGAAGTGGACATCGGTAACAATATGGAGGAGATACAGAAGGATATGATTCAAGCATAGAAGTAAATCTTTCCCGGCGAATCGGATGTCCAGACATTGAAAGAGCTCCCATCGTGATGCCATGGTAGCTCATCCATCTCGATATGATTTTCTGTTTCTTTGGCTTCCCTTTTTCCTGCCAATGCTGAATGGCAATTTTCAATGCCGTTTCAGTCGCTTCGGAGCCGCTGTTTACAAAAAAGCTGTATGTCAGTTCCCCTTTCGTCAATTCTGCAATTTTCCCGGCAAGTTTTTCTGCAGCATCGCTGGTAAATTGGGAACGATACACAAATGAAACCTGTTTAGCCTGTTTTACCATCGCTTCAATGATTTCCTGGACTCCATGGCCAATATTAGCTGTAACAGCACCGGAAGAAGCATCAAGGTATTCCTTTCCATCTTTGTCATATAAAAATACTCCCTGACCATGACTGATAGTCGGGTAGGCTCCTCCCAGGACCGGTTTGATCAATGAAGACTGCTCCATAAGCCCACACACTCCTTCTCTTTAAAAACAAATGCAATATAGTAAAGTGTATGTCCAGATGAAAGCAATCTTGCTAAAGAAATTGGCCTAAGCCTGTTAACGGATAAATTTCTTGCTTTTAGGGTGATCGTCCAAAAAGGCGACAAAAAAAGTGTATCCGCGAGAGATACACTTTTTTCTTACAATGCGCTATTTAGTTTTTCTTCACGAATTGACTCCAAAAAACTTTCATCCTTTAAAACAGCCAGCACATTTTTATAAAAAGCAGTTTTATCGATAACTGAAGTATGCACATATTCATACTCTTTTAAAGAAGGATGACGCAAAACACTTTTCATGCAGGAATGACAAACTTTTTTAGTTCCTAACTTATAATAGTTCAAGTTACTTGCATCCCCATTAGAAGTATCTTCGTTACAAACGAAACATGTATGGCTCACACGGCCTTTTTTATTATACTCGGCCAAAGCCCCTTCTAAACGAATGGATGCTGGAATTGTTAATAACACATAATCACCTTTTCTATTTTAAATCTCTTAGTATTATATCAGAAAAATATAGAATTTGAACTATTAGACTCATATTCCCTAATAATGCTTGTAAAATAGGACAAATTCAAGGGCTGACAAGAGGAAAGACTCCTAAAATATACCCTAATGCAAAATATATTCATACATCCCGAACAGATTAAAACACCGTCCACTTTTGAACGGCGTATTCAAACTGTGTCATGGATGGATCTGGATCGTCGCTTTTCCGTTCTTCACCTTCATTACTGCCTTTGAACCAACCGGCACCGTTACAAATGGATGAACATGACCAAAGTTGGCATTAGCGATCACGGGTATTCCATTTATCTCCTTTTTGGCGGCGATGATTTCCTGCAACGCATATTCAGTCATCCCTGAATCCTTTTGGAAACGGCCGATGACGATTCCTTTAATCCCACTTGCACCTGGCTGATGGAGCAAGGATTGTAAATCCCGGTCAAAACTGAATGGATGGCTTTCTTCGTCATCTTCTATGAAAAGGATACTGTCCTTTAAAGATGGCATGTACTCTGTACCTTGTAATAGATTGAGAGTACAAAGATTTCCCCCAATGATTGTTCCAGCAGCTTCACCTTCCTGAATGGCCATGTATCCAGCATTCGGGTGGAAAGTGCGGTCATCCTGTTCTAAATGCCAAGAATCATCACTCCACGTTTCACTTGGATCAAGATAAAAGCCTTCACTTTCAATTACAGCCTTTTTAAAATATTCCATCGTATATTCCAGACCAGCCTTCATCCCGAACGTCGAGAAATGAGGACCTGAATATGTAGTTAAGCCTGTTTTATTATATATGGCCAATAATATTGCGGTTATATCACTATACCCCATCAACACTTTTGGATTTTCCTTAATCAAATCATAGTCGATATACCGTAACAATTGGTTAGCGTTATATCCCCCTATGGCTGTAAAAATCCCCTTCACATTCGGATCCCTGAACGCATCATGCAAATCCTCGATCCGGTCTTCGATTGAATTCGAGAAAAAGTCATCATGGAACAAAACCGTTTCACCATATGTCACTTTAAAACCTAGCTCAGTCAATCTTTCTTCTGCCAATCTGCGTTGTTCCCCTTTGACAATCGCCAAGCTTCTTGAAGGAGCGATTACGCGAATTTCATCCCCTGCTTGTAAACGGGAAGGTTTCATATCTTTATCCCCCTAAATTAATTACATTCTGTCGTTATTTTAGCAGAAATGGTGAACAAAGAAAAACCA
The DNA here is from genome assembly GCF_042788005.1 of Peribacillus sp. YIM B13472. Lineage (NCBI taxonomy): Bacteria > Bacillati > Bacillota > Bacilli > Caryophanales > Bacillaceae > Peribacillus > Peribacillus sp. YIM B13472. The sequence continues at coordinate 14,599 of NZ_JBHZPG010000035.1, read as the reverse complement.
AGACCCTTAATGTCATACACACAACTCATTTTCCTTCTCAATGGCGTTCTCTCGTCATTCCCGTTGTGCCATATTCAGGATTGGAAAAAGGAATGGTTATGCATCTCCTGTCCCATTTGGATTACATGTTTTTTCAGTCACACACCTGGAATCTAAAAGGTCCACCGTCACCCCACCCATTTCCTTACATAAAGAAAAGACCAGCTTTCAACTGGTCTTTGGGTTATTGTCTTAGCAGCAGAATGAAGCACCGATGATAATCAAAAGAATGAACAAGACAACGATTAATGCGAAGCCTGATCCAAATCCGCAGCCACCGCAGCCACCGCCGCCGTATCCACCTCCACCATAACCGTACCCTGGTCCTGCAACATTTCCACCATATCCGTACATTAAGTTTCACTCCTTTTAGAATTCTGATTTCTCTTTACACCTTACCATATGTCAATACGCCCGCCTCGGTCTGTGCATTTGCCTATTTTTCTGGATTTAAGAAAAAACTTCAATCAACACCATCTTCACCGCTAATCATTCATTGTCTGAAATACCACGATTAACCATGAAAAATGTCAAAAAAACGTTTTATATTTATTGTGTTACTTCAAAATTGGGATATAATAAGTAAAAAAACAATTCTTAGCCTTTTTAAGCTATTTCATACCTACATGGATACATAAAAGGCAATACGGGGGAACATAATTGAAAACGAACGCAAAATCCTTCATCCCTTTCGCTGCAATTGCCACGATCCTTCTAATCAGCTATATCCTTCAAAAAGTCCCTAAAACATATGGATCAGATGATTCGATAAATGTTTATCAAAAATTCCAATCAGGCCAGCCCATTCAGTATCTCGTCATTGGTGACAGTATCGGAAGAGGGTCCGGAGCTGAAAATCCTAATCTAACATGGTTCAAACAGTTAGAAAATAAGATGAATGATGCCAATGATATTCCTTTACACGGTGACTACGTGGTCCAAAGCGGATCCACTGCTTTTGAAGGCCTATTCAAGCTTTCCCAAAGAAGGGAGCATGATCATAAAGATCTGATTTTCTTCGTTTTTGGTGAAAATGACCGCAAATATATGAATGTCGATGATTTTACCATGACATATGAAGCGTTAATGAGGAAGGCAAAACGTCTCCACCCTAATGCTGAATTATTCACAATAACAGAAAGTTCCTTGAAATATGAGGAATTTGCTTCAGCCATCGGACTTTTATCCAAACATTACGGTGCAACGAATGTGGATATGCGACCAATATTCAAAAATTCAGGATATACGGAAAAACAGCTGACCAGAGATTTGATTCATCCAAATGGGCTTGGTTATAAATTATATGCTGATGCAATTTATGAACGGTTCCTGGATAACATCAAACGGAAAAAGGCTGTAGCAGGCCTTCCATCTAAGCTTCATGCCCGTTCTGGATTTGAATTATCGGAAATTGACCACTATGAAAAAATGAGCGGTTTCCGTCCAAGGGGCGGCTATTTCACTAGTAGTGAAAAGGGCAGTGTGATTGAATATACCTTCAAAGGAAGTATGCTTGGTGTGAAACTGCTTAGAAGTCCTGATGGCGGGGAAGTAAATGTATGGATCGATGGAATAGAAATCACGACTTTGAATACTTGGTGGCCATTTGCCCGTGAAAGATACTTATTTGTCACGAATGGACTCCGTCCCGGTTCACATACTGTCCGTTTTGAGGTGACTGGCAGGACTAAAGCAATGGAACTTACCACCATTCCATATGTCCGGATCGCATCAATCATCACGGATTGAATCCCACCTAATATTAAAATACCCCCTATCAATTTCTGATAGGGGGTATTCCAATCAATCAAAAAGCTTTTTGTATTCTCCGTATCCTTCTTTTTCAAGATCTTGGAGCGGGATGAACCTTAATGATGCAGAATTGATGCAATAGCGTAATCCCGACGGTCCCGGCCCATCATTGAAAACATGACCGAGATGGGAATCGGCCGTTTTTGAGCGAACTTCGATCCTTCTCATACCATAACTCGTATCGAGGTTTTCCACCACTTCCTCTTCTTTAAGCGGTTTAGTGAAGCTTGGCCAACCGCAGCCTGAATCAAACTTTTCCTTTGAAGTGAAAAGAGGATTACCTGAAACGATATCCACATATAATCCTTCCTCCTTCATGTTCCAATATTCATTGTTAAAGGCTGGTTCCGTTCCATTATTTTGTGTGACTTCATATTGAATCGGAGTGAGTTTCTTTTTTAATTCTTCTTTACTTTTCATTTTTTTCCCCCCAGTGATGTTGTATGAATGTTTTGCGTCCTGAGCCGATCGAATATCTTTCATAATGCTCAGGTTGCTTTCTATAATAATGCTGGTGGTATGTCTCAGCTGGATAAAACGTTTTGGCTGGTATTATCGGAGTTACGATCGGTCCAGAAAATTTCGCGCTCGCCTGCAGCTTGGCTTTGGATGCTTCTGCAATTTCACGTTGGTTTTCGTCATGATAAAAAATAGCCGTTTGATAAGAACTTCCCCGGTCATAAAATTGCCCGCCAGCATCTGTCGGGTCAATTTGCTGCCAAAATAACTCGATTATCTTCTCATATGGATATACGTTTGGATCAAAGGTGATCTGAACAGCTTCATAATGTCCCGTGGTTTCAGAACAAACCTCTTTGTATGTGGGATTTTCCGTAGTCCCGCCTGTATAGCCAGAGATAACGGATTCGATGCCTGGCTGTTCATCGAACGGTTTCACCATGCACCAGAAACATCCACCTGCGAATGTTGCTTTCTCTAATTCCTTTGTCAAATGAAAATCCTCCTTTTTTGCAAACAATCCATTGAATGCATTTTAACGCTTTTATTTTACCCTGTAAAATAATATGCCGATCGAACCTATTTACGAAAATGGTCCATTCCCTTTTTAAAAAGGAGACACATGCCCAAGCATAATTACATATGTTAAAAACATAATGGAAAAATGAGAGGTGTTGGAAATGAGCGATAAACAATCATATTCACAAAAATCGGTAACATATGATTTACTATCGTCTTATAATAAAAACAACGATCCGCAATTGCATGATTATTATTACCATAAGCATCTGAAAAGTCTCGAAAAAGCAACACAACAATTGGGATATGAACAAATGAATGTCATACTGCCTGCACAAGTTCGCTTTTTACATGCTGCCCCGACAGCACCCTCATTTGATGTTTATGTAAATGAAATCGGTATTCTCAAAAGTTTCTCATATAAAGAGAACAATGGTTATTTACCACTGCCTCCTGGCAAGTGCCAATTGGATATTTACTGCAGCGGGCAAAGCACCTTACCTCTTTTAAGCCGTAAATTGGCCCTCGAAAGCGGGAGTTCCTATACCATTGCTCTTGCACCTACCCTGGCTAATGAATCGTTGAAAATGTTACCTTTCGAGGATAATCCATTTGTTCCTCCAAATGAAGCAAAGATCCGATTCATCCAGCTTTCATATGATTTACTCTCAGTGGATATTGCCGTCAAAGATGGAGATGTCGTATTTGATCAACTCCATTTCAGGAAAGCAAGCGAATATCTTAATATTCATCCAATGATAGTAGACTTCGAAGTGAGGATAGCGGGAACAAAAGAAATCGCACTCCCTTTGCCAAACAAGGCTTTCCAAGATAATACTCCCTCAACCATTTATATAATCGGATCGAATCGGGAATCATCCTCACTAGAATCCCTAACGCTCTCTCCATAAATGGATAAAAAACCAGGATACATCGATATATTTAGATAACAAAACATAGGATAGTTAGTCTATAATGGGGCTAATCATCCTTTTTTCATAATTCACCAAATGAATAACGTTAAAAAATATGTATAAAAAGCATTAATATGGAAATAGTAAGTTAACTCACCATTTATTCTCATCCAACTTTTGGCATTGCAATCTATTTTCGAATAAAGGTTGTATAGATTGAATCTCCAAGTCCCCTATATTTAATGGACTTGATGATTCATAAGAATAGATGCTTGTTCATTCTAGGAGAGAGGGCTGTTATTTAATTTTATTAATAAGTTTTTTATACTGTAAATCACCATATCCTATTGTTGGGAAGTGGATAAATAACCTGTTAATCAATTGTGATTCAGGCAGGCTTTTATTTTTAGAAATATAATTTGTTACTGGATTATCTTCTTTTAACATTTCTAAATATATGTCTATTGCTGATACATTACTGGCAATACTTCAATTGATGTTTTTTTATGATTTAATAATACTTCTTCATATACAGTTAAATAATTGCCTAGTCTTTAGTTCCATTTGCCTTACTTTAAATTCATCCTCACTAAAACTGTTCAAGAACACTCTACCGCTATAATCGGCCTGTTCAAGGTAAGCAAGGATTGTAAGAAGGTTCATTTGGCAAAACATATCTTCACCAAACCACAAAACGATGCATTCATAATCTTTGTTAAATAGATTCTTTAATGGATTAATTACCTTGTCGATATAATTTTCAACTAATTCATGGTGTCCTATTGCTCTTGTTTTTATGAATTCCTCATTAAAAATATTCTTAGTAGTTGTATTTACACACATAGCTTCGTTATATGGAGCATAGTCTGTATTTCTCATTAGTTTTTTATCTTTAAACTCCTCATACATAGCTTAGCCATTCAATATATTGAGTACATATTCGTCAAACAACTCTCCGTATTGGTTATGTATCTGATCAACCTCGAATTTTCTCGAAAAATCCATTCTGCACCACCCTTTATTTTTATGAATAGTGAGCTTATTGAATGATTGAACCGGCATCCTGTTAAGTTGAAATTCTCTAGGACTAATGTCAAAAACAGTTTTAAACGCCCTACTATATGCTTCTTGCGAAGAATTCAATTATTCTCTTACGACTTCCTATCATTTGTAGATAAGTAAAGCCTTCTTAGAAGCATATAGCGCCTAATACTTATACCTTTCATTTGGTGGAATTTAAACGAACATTAATAAGGCGCTTAAATGGTTTTCAATCCATTCAATCATAATTTATTTATTCATATAATTCACCTCTAATGGAAATTATAAGTGGGGTCCATTTCATTTATTTGATATTTCTTGTGATTTAAATAAATTATAAAAGGCTGTTCTTATCTCTTACTTTATCTCAGAAATTGAAAAGTAATCTATATAATAATCAAGGTTTTAGGTTTTTATCAACCAAAGGGGCCGTAAAAAAAAAAACCACGCATTTTAGACATATCTAAAATGCGTGGTCCTTTTATCATCAAATATTTAACACATCTAGCCTGGTCTTTTATCCATTTATTCGCTATCACTGTAAAGATGATGGAATGGTCAATAAAAATGAAATGTCATCATTTTCAAGGTCAAATTCTTTCGCCTTCACCCTAATATCACTTTTCAGTTCCATATCCTGTAAAGACACATAAATACTTTCGTCATTGGGACTGATGCTAACCCAATCCGGCATGTTATAACGCTCATTTATTAAATTCATTACATATGAAACAGGAAGGTTCATTTTTCCGACTGCAATTGATTTTTGCTTCAAGATCAAATCCCCATTTTTTTGGGCAATTGGTTCAAAAGTCAATTTCATTTCCACTTCACGGTTAAAAAATGGCATCGTTCCATATAACTCGACTTCATCCGTCAAATACACTTCGTAGTGAATGGATCCCGTCAATCCCTCTTTATCCAGATACTGGTTGATTAATCTTGTCAAATCTTCCCGATTCGTGTGAACTTGAAATTGGATATCTTCTTCATGGCTTACTTTGGGTATCAGCTCTTTATCTTTAGTCGGCAGATTAACTAAAATCGTTACAAACAGGATGACCAGGATGTTTAGGGCTAATAGGGAAATAAACAAAGTCTTCCATTTGACATTTGTCATTCTTGGTCATCATCTCCTTTGGCACTCGCTTCCAATGTGTCCTTTCCGATAGTGGTAATATCCATATCATTATAGATCCTTGTCGCGATTAATTCATATCCGCGGTCATTTGGGTGAAAATAATCCTCGGCATACAGCAAATCTTCTTCGGAATTCTCGAAAATGTCTGCTATATCAATAAAATAGGCTGAATCATATTCTTCGATAATCTCTTTCCCGCTTTCATTCCATTCATTCATGATCATATCAAGTTCATAAAAATCTGCAAACCATTTGGAAAATGGATTATAGACGCCCACAAGATAAATTTGCGCATGATCATTTTCGGAACGAACCTTATCAAGTATCTGCCTTAATCTTTTTTCATACCCTATTTTTGCCGAATCAAACTGATTCAGTTCCAAGTCCGAGAAATTCTGCTTAAAGACCTTCATGATATCATTTCCACCGATTGTGACGACAATCGAATCAGCTTGCTTTATGTCTTCTTTAATCCTAGCTTTATCCAGTCTTTTCAATAGTTGGTCGGTCCTATTTCCACGTATGCCATGATTAATCATCTCAACGGACGTAATCGATGGTTCTTTTTCCAGCTTATTTTGTAAATAAGGCAGATACCCGCCATTATCTTTACTATCACCGACACCTTGAGTCAAGGAATCGCCAATCGATACGATTTTCACAGGGTCCGGAAAAAAGCTGGCAGGAATGGTTTCCTTTTTACTCAGCTCAACTATGCTTTTCTGCTGAACAGATGGCTGATTTGAGGCTGGTTCACTTTGGCCGCAGCCTGAGATCCAAACTAGGCATATGAAAAGACAGGTGATTCTGTACCTCATGACCCTCACCTTCCTACCCATATATTATATCATGCAGAAAACGAATGATTGCAAACAATATACCTTCATTGTACTTCCAGAATTGAGCATTCCTTACTATACAATATGAAAAATGCAGAAAATTAAAGCTAGTCCTATAAAAATTAGCATGTACTGAGCATGCAAAATCATTCTTCACTTCCGCTGTTTCTTCAAAAAACAAATCACCTTATTTTCACCATCGCTAAAGCTCTAATGAAATCATTATAAAATGATGGATGAAAACAGAAAGAACAGGTCATTTAACCTGTTCAATAATTCTGTAAAATTTTAATATGCTTAATGATTTCATCAAGGGGAATATCTTGCAGACCTGTATAATCCATGATGATCTTTCCTTCTTGATCAATTAGAAAAAAGCTGGTCCCATGAATCACCTGATCTTCTGCTTCAGGCTTTTTGACGATCGTTTTAAAGTTATCCAATGCAAACTGCTCGATTTCTTCCTGACCATAACCGGTCAGGAAGTGCCAATTGCCGTAATCCACATTAAATTGGTCGCCAAACCTTTTTAAAACTTCAGGTTTGTCAATTTCCGGGTCCACGGAAAATGAAACGAACTCAACATCCGTAATACCTTCATCCTTCAATTGCTGCTGCAGCTTCGTCATATTCGAAGTCATGGGGAGACAGACAGTCTCGCAGCTTGTGAATATAAAATCCGCTACCCAAACCTTTCCTTTAAGATCGCTTTTTGAGAAAGGTTTACCCTCCTGATCAATGTAACTGAAATCTTCAAGGTCCCAATTTTTAGCATCAGGTACACCATTGGAACCGCATGCTGTCAACAGCAAAAAAATTGATGCTCCCATAGCTGCCATAAGCAAATGCAGCTTTCTCATCCCTACCCCGTCCTTTATGTATAAAATATTCTGTTACTTCATTTATTCTAACAGACCAATCGTAATGGGAACAGCAACTATTTCTACGAACTAAAGACAATTGTATAAGTGACAAAACCCCCTCCCAGTTTCAATGGTTCATCCATATCAGTCCCAATAATACATGATTGCCATGGCGCCTTCACCTGTATGGGTACTGACAACTGCCGTTGTTGCTTCTATCTTTATGTCTTGATATCCTGTTAAGTCTGCAATGGCCTGGCGGACCTTATCCGCTATTTCAAGACCATTCGCATGTACAAAACCAATGCCTCTAATTTTTTTTCCTTGTGTATCTTCTTTGAATTTCTTGATGATGAACTTCACGACCTGTGACTGGCTCCTGGCTTTGGATACAGGATTCAGTACACCATCATCCAGAAGTGCAATCGGCTTTATGTGCAGCAATGAACCGATAAAAGCAGAAACCTTGCCAATCCTTCCACCCTTAACGAGGTTATCAAGTGTTTCTATGACAATGATTAAACTTGACTGCTTTTTAATATGTTCCAATCGTTCAATTATCTCCGCTACGGATTTCCCTTCCTTCGCCATCTTCGCTGCCTCGACCACCTGAAATGACATCGCTTTAGAAATGAATTTCGAGTCAAGAACGGTAACCTTCGCTTCAGACATGCTAGCTGCGCTTTCCGCTGAGCGAACTGTGCCGCTCATGCCACCTGTCATATGTATGGAAATAATCTCGCTGCCGTCTTTTCCGAGCTCATCATATACCTCCACAAAGGTACCTACGGCTGGTTGTGAGCTTTTTGGCAGTTCTTTTGACTGGTTCATCCTTTTCAGGAATTCTTCTTGTTCGATTTCAACCTTATCCAAAAAAGTCTCCCCATCTATAAAGATTGATAAAGGGACCATTGTTATATCATAAAATTTCAGTTCCTCTGGTGTCATATCTACTGTCGAGTCTGTTACTATCTTTACTTTATTCATCATTACACATCCCTAAATTAACATATCTATTGTATTATACCTATTTAAGGTATGCATTCAAACCAAAGGTCTTCTTTTTCAAGTGAAGTGATACTTTTCTATTGAAATGATTACACAAAAAAAGACCGTTCCATGAGCTAACCTGAACACATGCCGATTTATTCAATATTGCATGGCATTGTGTCATCTCTTTTAACGGAGAAGTTAGCTATGGAATAGTCCGCATTAAGCATTATTGAGTAAACTTCCAAAAAAAAGCTTGTTATAGACGGGCCATTTGAGTACGGATGCTAAATAATGCTTAAATGAGTAATTTTCTTTATGATCTTTATTGGCAAAAACCTTCTTAACAAACACTTCCAAACGCAAGGTCAACATAAAAAAATTCGGATCACTAGGCAGTAAGACAGGTATTTCTGAAATTGTGACCTTATGTCCAAAACAATCTTTGAATTCCAAGCATTTGAACATCAAAATATCAATCCTCATTTTTAACCGATTGCTTATATTATACACAATAAATCCAAAAGTATAAATATTCAAATGTGTAAAAAAACAGATAAATCAGATTGTCTTTCATAAAAAAAAGACCCATAAGGGCAAAATGCCATTATGGGCTTCTTCTTATAAACCTTCCTCGTAGGTGTCTTCCCGCAAGCTTTCACGTTTCACCCTTCGTTTATAGACGACTTTTGATAACGAAATACTGATTTCGTATAATAACAGCAATGGAACCATCACCATAAAGTCTGACATAAAGTCAGGCGGCGTAATTGATATCGCTATGACGACCAGTACAAAGTATGCATACTTCCTTAACTTTTGAAGCACATAAGGATTTATAATGCCAAGGGAAGTCAAAAACATGGTAACGACAGGAAGCTCGAATAAAACAGCAAAAGGTATCGTCATATTAAATACGAATGAAAAGTACTTATCCGCTGTAAAACTGGTTATGAACATCCCATCGCCCAGTTCAATCAAAAATTGAAGAATGGTGGGGAAGATGACAAAATAACCGAAAGCAAGCCCTCCGATAAAAAGCAGGAAAAGTGCTGGAATATAGGAAAGGGTCGCCCTTACTTCATTTGGCATCAACGCGGGTTTGACGAATAACCAGATTTGCAGAGCAATTACCGGTATGGTTGCCGCAATGGCTACGACACCTGAAAGCATAAAGTAAATCCAGATAATATCACTCGGTCCCAATACCATCAGGTCAAAATCGAGATCTTTCACGAACCAATTATAAATCTCCTCAACATAAATAAAACTGGCGATAAAAAAGATCAAAAAAGCAACAGCAGTAATGATGAGCCGTTTTCTCAATTCATCGAGATGATCGATGATATTTAATTCTTTATCTTCCAAAGTTGATCACGCCTTCATCTGAAAATCCGTATCTTTGTTCCAGCATAAAGGCGCAAGACGATTGCATCTTACGCCCACATTCAATCATTCATGATTTTTTTGTTGTAGCTTCTTATCTTCTTCATAATCACCTTTTGTTAAATCACTCGTGGACTTTTTAAACTCACGAAGTGTTTGCCCAAAAGCACGTCCAATTTCCGGAAGTTTTTTCGGACCAAAAATAATTAAAGCCAATATTAAGATGAGAATTAGACCAGGTACTCCAATGTTCGACATGGATACATCCCCTTTGGTGTTGTAATTAGACCTATTCCGATTATAATACCATTTCCAACCAAATGAAAGGGAACTGGCAATTCGTCATAGAATGGTAACAATTATCGACAGTATGCCCATATACGACTGGGCCGGCAGAATAAAATGTAAAAACATAGGTATTATTCTATCCTAATTTAACATTTAATCCATGATTAAATCAATAAGTGGAATAAATTACTGTCTTTATTGACCTCTACGAAAGAGAATCCTTTCTTGTTCATCCTCTGAATGAGCCCTTCATAATCATTTTTATCTTTTAGTTCTACACCAACCAGGGCCGGCCCGCTTTCTTTATTATTTTTCTTCGTATATTCAAAACGGCTTATATCGTCATTCGGTCCTAACACCTCATCAAGGAATTCCCTTAAAGCTCCAGCACGTTGTGGAAAATTCACGATAAAATAATAAAGCAGCCCTTCATATAATAAGGATTTCTCCTTAATTTCCTGCATACGCCCAATGTCGTTATTCCCTCCGCTGACCATGCATACAACCGTTTTGCCTTTGATTTGTTCTTTGTATAAATCCAATGCGGCTACAGATATAGCCCCTGCCGGTTCAGCGACAATCGCATGCTGATTATATAAATCGAGAATCGTCGTACAGATTTGGCCCGAAGGTACGACAACGATATCTTCCAGGTTTTCCTTACAAAGCTGATATGTCAACTGTCCCACACACTTGACAGCTGCACCGTCAACGAATGTATCTATGTTTTCAAGTTCAGAAACTTTTCCTTCCTTGAAGGAGTATTCCATCGAAGCAGCACCTTGCGGCTCAACTCCAATGCATTTCGTTTTTGGGGAAACCGATTTGAAATAACTCGATACTCCGGCCATTAAACCGCCACCGCCCATAGCGGCAAATACATAGTCGATTCCATCTTCACAATCATTCAGGATTTCTACAGCCGTCGTACCCTGCCCGGCGATTACCTTTTCATCGTCAAATGGATGGATAAAGGAACGCTCTTCTTTTTCACAGCATTCCATCGCCATGGCAAATGCATCATCGAAAGTATCCCCGACCAGAATGATTTCCACATTATCCCTTCCGAATAACTGCACTTGATCGACTTTTTGCCTTGGAGTTGTAGCAGGCATATAAATTTTCCCATGGATACCTAATTGGCTGCAGGAAAAAGCTACTCCTTGTGCATGGTTTCCTGCACTGGCACAAACGACTCCATTCTTCGTCTCTTCCTGGGTCAGGCTTTTCATTTTATAGTAAGCCCCTCTTAATTTAAAGGAACGTACGTGTTGTAGGTCCTCGCGTTTTAAATAAACATTACAATCATATTTTTCAGAGAGCCTCTGATTTTTTTGTAAAGGAGTATGCAAAACGATTTCTTTCAGTTCTCTATAGGCAATTAGAATATCTTCCAATTGAATCCCCCTATTCTTAGATGCAGTCTGATTCATAACAATCCCTCATTTCCTTCCTTAATGAATTCAATCATTATAGCACTTTACTGTTATTAATGTAATTGATTTTTCTAAAAATTCTCGCTTTTGTTCGTTCCATACCCAAAAAATCCGATTATGGTCATTTCCCCATAATCGGATTAGCACTTTATTTTTTTTGTAGAATAATAAAATCATGTGAATATCGATTTTTTTCATCGATGCTGCCTGGGTTTGAGGAGATTTTATCCCAATGATTTTCATCAATCACGGGAAAGAAAGTATCACCTTCAAAAGTTTCATGAATTTCCGTTATATACAGGCGATCGGTAACAGGAAGGATTTCCTTGAAGATTTCAGCTCCGCCAATCACGAAAACTTCCTCATCACGGTTATCTGCAAACGTTTTGATTTGTGCAATATCATGTAAAACTACGCAGCCTTCCGCTTTAAAATCCTGATTGCGGGTAACGATGACATTTTCCCGGCCAGGCAGGACCCTGCCGATCGATTCAAATGTTTTTCGGCCCATGACGATCGGATGGCCCATCGTCACTTTTTTAAAATACTGCAAATCTGCCGGTAAATGCCATGGCAGTTCATTATTTTTACCTATCACACGATTTTGATCCATAGCAACTATCAACGATATCATATGCTAACCTCACCTTTTATATGGGGATGGGCTTCGTAATTTTCCAAAACGAAGTCCTCGAAGCTAAAATCAAAGATATTTTTCACATCTGGATTGATTTTCATGATTGGCAATGGTTTGGGATCACGGGTCAACTGCAATTCCACTTGTTCAAGGTGGTTAGAGTAGATGTGGACATCCCCGAAAGTATGTACAAATTCGCCAACTTCCAAATCACACACCTGGGCGATCATCATCGTTAAGAGCGCATACGAAGCTATATTAAAAGGCACACCTAAAAAGACGTCCGCTGAACGTTGGTATAGCTGGCATGAAAGCTTTCCATCAGCGACATAGAATTGAAAGAAAGCATGGCAAGGCGGCAAGGCCATTTCATCCAGTTCCCCAACATTCCAAGCACTGACGATCAATCTTCTTGAATTTGGATTCGTTTTTATTTGTTCGATCAATTCACTGATTTGGTCGATTTGCCTCCCATCGGCCGTTCCCCAAGAACGCCATTGATGACCATAAATCGGACCTAATTCTCCATTTTCATCAGCCCATTCATTCCAAATCCGCACGCTATTTTCCTGAAGGTAGCCAACGTTTGTATCACCCTTCAAAAACCATAATAACTCATGGATAATCGCTTTTAAACTAACTTTTTTCGTTGTAAGTACAGGGAATCCATCATTTAAATTGAATCTCATTTGATATCCAAAGGTGCTGATCGTTCCTGTTCCCGTACGATCACCTTTTTGCGTTCCATTTTCGAGTACATGCTTACATAAATCTAAATATTGCTTCATGATAAACCACCTTTTCTACTTTCATTCTCCTTATTTTAACGTATTATTGCCCAATGTTTAATCTAATTGTTTAATAAAATTATAAGTCTCGGGCGCTTTTTGTCTAAGCAATTGATTTTGTTCATTGTTCACATAAAACATGGCAAACGTTTCTGCAAAGTATTCCTCAGGGTAATTGGAAAAATACGTCTGTCCAGGAAACAGGCCATCCACTTCCTTACCCCAAATCTTCAAATAATCCATGTCTTCACGGATTCCATCAAACACTATATTATCAATTGAATGCCCCAGCTCATGCAGTTCCAAATTAACGGAGCCATGCCCGTTGCCCTTGTCACTTGCTCCGATTTTAACCAATACCGTATGTGATCCGCCCATCCCAGGCACATCATCCCAAGTTGTTTCTTTATTCAAATAACCACGCGGAGTTTTCCCCTTTAATTTGGCCGCGGATTGATTTTCTGTTATTTCACCATTAAATAGTTTGATCCTCACACCACTTTCAGCAGTTTTTACCAAAAGGGAATGAGGCAGTTTATTTATGGTTCCAGCAATTTTGAGTGCTTCCCTTTCATCGTACTCCTCTTCCGGAAATAAAAATATCCTTTGCAATTCTTTATTCCCCTTAAAAAGGTCAGCCTGTCTTAAAAGATTATCTTTGTTTAAATTGCGCCATTTTACCCCTTCATCCTTCGCTAACGTATAGGAGAGCATGGAGAGTAAAAAGACAAATAATGCAAGTATGGATAACCATTTCTTCCTTTTCACACTCTTCTCCCCTTTCTTCATTTCTCATTATCGCTAAGAAAATATAAGTCATTTAAAATCTCTAAACCTTACATACTATTATATTAGTATAACATATTGACCTAGTGTAAAAAATCTATGTTTTTTTGGTATTTTCGGTTGCACATTCATTCGGAGAAGAACAATTGATCCAGTCTTTTCATATATCAACAATATATAATCGTAAAAGGTTTAAGGTGATCGCATGGAAACCAACAATAAAAAAGCCATCTTGGATGAGCATCTTGAACTTGCTGAAGAAGTCCTTAATATCTACAGTTTAAAAGTGTTCATCATTCTCGACCTTTTTCTGTTCTCCATTTTCTTTGGCATTCTGCTGCATCCGCTAATGTCTTCTCTTTGGCTTAACTTTATACTGCCTTTGCTTTTCTTCACTACATTTACCGGCCTTCTTCAATTACTTGATATTTTCCTGAAAAAAAGCTGACATCATTTTTGATGTCAGCTCAGACTGTAGACAAACTCGATGAAAATCGAGTTTGTCTATTTTTATGGCTTGTACAATTTGGACGTTGATTTCCAATCCAGGCACTCGCTCCAATCAACTTTGTCTTACCTTTTAAATAGAACACTTTTGCCTGGAGTCATTTTTGTTTTAAAATAGAAGTATTAAAACTTGAGGTGATGAGGATGCTTTCTA
>NZ_JBHZPG010000034.1:0-61795 GCF_042788005.1 Peribacillus sp. YIM B13472 | reverse complement strand
TGGAAATCAACGTCCAAATTGTACAAGCCATAAAAATAGACAAACTCGATTTTCATCGAGTTTGTCTACAGTCTGAGTCTTCTTTAAGAAGAAGACTTTGATTAAGTGAGGACGAGTCATTCTTCTTATCTTCCAAGTTCACAAACTTGTGGAATTAGCACCTTTTCATTGGTTTGAAACAAATGAAGGTTGCTGAGGTGTCATCGGGCCATTCCCTCTACCTCTCTCGATAAGAGTTTAGATTATTCAATTTCTTTTGAATTTACTATATATACAATATACTGTCAAGGACATTTTGGGATGGATAATGTTTGAATGTTCATGATCAGGCCAATTGGCGCCTAGTGCGTCAACACTTATGTGTCTAAAAAAGAATATCTGAATTTTCATATAAACATGTAGCGTCATGGATTTTTCAGTAAAAGTGAAAGGGTCAGCGGATATTTTTGCTTTAAAATAATAAAGTTTGTACAATGTATGGAGAGAAAGAATAATACGACATTATTCATTTCATATGCAAATGGTCTTCAATGAATAGTGCAAACATAGGAGGAGAACACATGGAATACAGAATCGAACGAGATACGATGGGTGAAGTGAAAGTTCCTGCTGATAAATATTGGGGGGCACAAACTGAGAGAAGCCGTAACAACTTCAAAATCGGTAACGAAAAAATGCCGATTGAATTAGTTCGTGCATTTGCATACGTTAAACAAGCTGCGGCAAAGGTGAACTATGATCTTGGTGATCTTTCGGAAGTGAAAAAGAATGCCATCGTCAAGATTTGCGGTGAAATCCTTGAAGGTACGCTAGATGAACATTTCCCGCTTGTAGTTTGGCAAACCGGAAGCGGCACGCAAAGTAATATGAACGTGAATGAAGTGGTCGCTAACAAAGGAAATGAATGGTTAAAAGAAAATGGTGAATCGGAAGCCCTTCACCCGAATGATGATGTTAACAAGGCACAGAGCTCCAATGATACTTTCCCGACAGCCATGCATATTGCTGCCTTTATGGAAGTCGCTGAAAAATTGGTTCCTGCCATTAAAGCTCTTCGTGATACATTCGATACAAAAGAAAAAGAATTTTGGGATGTCGTGAAAATTGGCCGGACACATCTACAAGATGCTACACCATTAACATTGGGACAAGAAATTTCCGGTTGGAAAGCGATGCTCGACAAAGATCTAGCGATGATTGAGGAAAGCAGCCAAAAATTATTGAACCTTGCACTAGGCGGAACGGCTGTAGGAACCGGAATCAATACAAAAAAAGAATTCCCGGGACTTTCCGCCAAACAAATTGCAGCTGATACAGGATATCCTTTTGTCACATCTGATAATAAGTTCCATGCATTGACAAGCCATAACGAAATCGTCTACGCACACGGTGCTTTAAAAGCATTGGCAGCGGATTTAATGAAAATTGCGAACGATGTCAGATGGCTGGCAAGTGGTCCAAGAAGCGGAATCGGCGAAATAGCCATTCCAGAAAACGAGCCAGGCAGCTCCATCATGCCAGGTAAAGTCAATCCAACACAAAGTGAAGCGCTTACCATGATTGCAACACAAATCGTGGGTAATGATGCTACAATTGGCTTTGCAGCAAGCCAGGGTAATTTTGAATTGAATGTATTCAAGCCTGTCATCATCTATAACTTCCTGCAAACGGTAAAATTATTGACGGAAGGCATTCATTCATTCAACGATAATTGTGCGGTTGGCATCATTGCAAATGAAGATAAAATCAAAGAAAATGTGGAACGTTCCCTTATGTTGGTAACAGCATTGAACCCGCATATCGGTTATGAAAAAGCAGCCAAAATCGCCAAAACTGCATTCAAGGACAACTCTACGTTAAAAGAAGCTGCGTTGAAATTGGAGTTCCTGACGGAAGATGAATTCAAAGCATGGGTCGATCCTGCTAACATGGTTAATAAATAATAATTGAATGGAAGTGCCCTCCCTCTGGTATTAGGGAGGGTGTTTCCATGTGTTAAAATAATGGAATCAACAAATACTGAGATCATAAGTATCGGGAACAGGAGGAAAAACAATGTCTTTATGCCCGCTTTGCAACGGTCTAAGAAAAATTCATGTGAATTGCCCGGAATGCGGCAGTAATCTTGATGATAAAGGGAAATTCATGGACTACGCTGATGATTACAGTGCTTATATGGATATCGACATACTTAAAGAAAACGACGGATACCCTCAATCCCTTCAAAAAGGACAATGCCCGCATCTCATGAAATGCTCTGAATGCGGACATGATGAAGTGGTATTGGTTCAGGAATGAAGTTAGTCCGTATTGTGAATAAAGTGTAAAAAGACCCGTTATGAATGGGTCTTTTTACGCTTAATTGGCAGATAACTTCATGCTTTCCTGCATCTGTTCATCTTCTTCAACTAAAATGCGATGTTCGGTCCCTTTGTCAAAAAAGTGTGCTTTATTCATGTCGAGGGCAAGTTCGATGTTTTCGCCTGCCAGGATGATGTTCTTGGCATCGACGCGTGCGACGAAGTCCTGTCCCTCTAATGTGGAGTAGAGCATGATCTCCGCGCCCATCAGTTCGGCTACATCAATTTGGGTCGTGAATGCAGTGTTAGGGGACTCGGTGAGGTAAGCCCCTTCATTATGGAAATCCTCCGGACGGATGCCAAGGATTATATCTTTTCCGACATATCCTTGATCACGCAGCATTTTCATCTTCAATTCAGGTATTTCAAGCGTTTGTTCACCTATTTTAACTTTGCCTTCTTTTAATGTTCCGTTAAAGAAGTTCATGGCAGGCGATCCGATAAAGCCACCGACGAAAACGTTTATCGGTTTCTCGTAAACGTCCTTTGGGGCACCTACCTGTTGGATAATACCGTCTTTCATTACAACAAGACGGGTCGCCATGGTCATTGCCTCTGTTTGGTCATGCGTGACATATATCGTTGTGGTGTCGAGCCGTTTATGTAGTTTAGCGATTTCCGCACGCATTTGAACCCTTAGCTTTGCGTCGAGATTGGATAATGGCTCATCCATCAAGAAAACTTTTGCGTCCCTTACAATTGCCCGGCCAAGTGCAACACGTTGGCGCTGACCACCTGAAAGGGCTTTAGGTTTCCTGTTTAGCAGCTCTTCAAGTCCGAGAATCCTTGCCGCTTCATTGACTCTTTGCTTGATTTCCGCTTTTGGCGTTTTCCTGAGCTTTAATCCGAATGCCATATTGTCATATACGGACATATGAGGATATAAGGCATAGTTCTGGAAAACCATCGCAATATCACGATCTTTAGGGGGGACATCATTGACTCGCTTGCCGTCTATATATAAATCCCCTTGGGAAATGTCTTCCAGTCCGGCAATCATCCTTAATGTCGTCGATTTGCCGCAACCCGAAGGTCCCACAAAAACTATGAATTCCTTATCGGCAACACGAAGGTTGAAGTCTTTAACAGCCGTCACCTTTTTATCATAAATCTTGAATATATGATCCAACACTAACTCTGCCATGAAAAATCCCCCTTTTAAACTCCTGATTACTTGTACCAATTAGCTATAGTCTAAGCCATCGGATTTGAAAAAAGTATGGGCACATTGCACAAAAAAGGGTGATATTACCTGTTTGCATTGGAAATTAATCATTCAGTAAAAGTATCAAGTATGCAGTAAGGGCATGACGGAAGTTTTTAATATCGAGACCAGTTCTTTCAGAGAATTTATCGATTCGGTATTGTAAGCTGTTCCGATGTATATAAAGCTGTTTGGCGGCATATGTGGCATTTGAATTACATTCGATATACGTTTTAATCGTTTTGATTAGTTCAGTATCCTGCTTGGTCTTGCCAAGAATCTCGTTGATATACCACTTTGCATCCTTAAAGGATGGA
This sequence comes from Peribacillus sp. YIM B13472, assembly GCF_042788005.1. Lineage (NCBI taxonomy): Bacteria > Bacillati > Bacillota > Bacilli > Caryophanales > Bacillaceae > Peribacillus > Peribacillus sp. YIM B13472. The sequence goes on along the minus strand of NZ_JBHZPG010000034.1, from coordinate 57,914 downwards.
TCATTTATTAATGAGTGAGGGATGATGTCTGCCAAATCAGCCACCTTTAGATCCGGCAAATGTACCTGTGCCAAATCAAAACACTTTTTCTCCTGAGTCCAGTGCTGATGAAGGTCTTGATTTATAGGGTGAAAGCGGCCGGTGAACATACGGGTCTTAACATAAAAGTCACTTTCAAGCGTGGAAGAAATGGCGATTAGTTCTTCATTTGTTAAGGGTTCATCCTCGTCCGTTTCAATTAAGACTCCTGCCGTTTCATTTTCCCAGACAATAGCTGCGTCAGATGGAACGAAAGCGAGGAAGGCCTCTTCAAAATCGGATTTGGAAAAATCAGCATGAGTCAGCTTGAAATGAAGAAATCGAACATTCTCCCAGCTCGTTAAAGGCAATGGTGCATTCGGTTCAAATAAAAAAGTTTTCCATGATGAGTCTGGATGTGCATTGAGGTTATTTGGGTTTATGGAAGGAGCAAAAAGCAGTTCCAATAAACGGATTTCTTCAGCTGTGATTTCTGAACGGGGAATGCCAAGTAAACTTCTTGAGTCTTCGAACCAAATATAGTCAGAAATTTCACCAGTATCCATTTTATTGGTAAGGGCGTTCGGGAATTTTTGTTTAAGATTTTCAAGCATCGTTTCCACCTTCTTTCTCCCTTTCCATATCATTATAGCGAAAAAGAATAAAGTTCAAAAGAATAGGATATTGCTAGTTTTTGCAAGTATTATTAATTTTAGGAAAGGGTATTGCGTATGATTTATGGAATATCGATAAAGAGGAGGAGATCTTATGAACATTTTGATATTGGGCGGTACACGGTTTTTAGGACGATATTTAGCAAAAGCTGCGATTGAGAAAGGACATGATGTCACACTTTTTAATCGTGGAAGAAATCTTTATGTTTTTCCCGAAATAGAACAGTTAAGAGGGGACCGCGACGGGGATCTGGAAATGTTGAAGGGAAGACAGTGGGATGCAGTCATTGACACATCGGGTTTTATTCCTCGAACTGTATCAAAATCTTGCAGATTGCTTAATCAAGTTAAACATTATACATATATTTCAAGCATCTCAGTTTATAGTGATCCAACCGAACCAGGTATTGATGAAGAAGGAGAGGTTCATACACTAAATGAAGATAAAGCAGAAGAGATCACCCGTGGAACGGCTGGACCGATATACGGTGAATATTATGGACCCTTAAAATCATTAAGCGAAAAAGCAGCTGAAAAAGAACTGCCGGGGAAAGTCTTGTCAATTCGTGCCGGGCAAATAGTGGGTCCATATGATTACACTGACCGATTGCCATACTGGCTTAAAAGAATAGCGGAAGGGGGAGAAATTTTATCTCCCGGACGCCCTGGACGTCCAATCCAAGTTATCGATGCAAGGGACTTGGCTCAATGGATCATACAAATGATAGAAAAAAGTATGACAGGTACATATAATGCCGTTGGACCGGATTACACACTAACTATGGGGCAATTACTTGAAGGCTGCAAAAAGGTAACAAGAAGTAATGCTGATTTTACATGGGTATCTGAAAATTTTTTGGCTGACAATAAAGTGGAGCCGTGGGGAGAGATGCCTTTATGGATACCAGAAGAGTTCCCTTTACCGGGAGCTAAGGAACCTTTGAATGGGTTTTTGGCTGTCGATAACAATAAAGCCATCAATAATGGAATGACATTCCGTCCCCTTTCAGAAACCCTCGAAGATATTTGGAATTGGGAAAAGGGCCGTCCGGAATCTGTTGTTAGAAAAGCAGGTATCCACAGACAACATGAAAGTGATCTTCTTGGATTATGGAAACAGACAGTTGGTTGAAACTTCATTTACTAAACTGAAGGATTGACGGCACATTATGTGTGCCTGGTGAAAAGGGTGTTTTAAACAAACAATGTGAAGGAATTAAAAAAAGCATGGGGTAAAAACTTCATGCTTTTTTTGTCCATGGATGTACTTGCGTGATTTGTAAGGATTTCGAGGTTTTATCCACTCCGATAACTCGGTTTTTCTTCGAGACGTATTCCTTTCGGACTGAACGGATTTCAATCATTTAAACATTAAAAAACTGCCTCTATCATTCAGAAAGAGGCAGCGAAATTATATCTCGTCTTATCTTTCGGAATGCAATCATTCTGCAGGAAGTGGCACCGTTCCCTATGGTCGGTTGCCGGACATCGCAGGGCCTGATCCTCCCTCTCTCTTGATAAATAAATTATTTTTTTAGAATATTTCAAGTTTTTTAATATAATCTAAATTATTTATAAAATTCGACAATGTCAATAGTTTCTGAGATTTTGGGATGATTTTTTGGTATTAAAATTGAGTACGGTCCGTTAAAATGATTCGTGAAAAAAGGGCTATTATGCAATAATCCAGCATGTACGTCCAGGTTAATTATTCCAAAATTTCCTTGTCAAGCAGGTGAAGTGGTAATACATTTATTATAGTAAAGTTAAAAAAGGGAAGCTGAAACTATTTTTGTGTAATGATGGGGAGGCAATTGAATGATAGAGATTAACACGATAAATGATGTGGTTTGTGTGAACGGGACTCCTGGCGGGAACAGATCGGGGATGAGTGTTTATGTCTTTTTAACGGATGGTCTATTGATAGATACTGGCGCACAGATTTTATTGGAAGAGCTTATTCCATTCTATGAGTCCGCAGACTTCGACTCAGTGGCCCTGACTCACTATCATGAAGACCATACCGGGGGCGCTGCATGGATACAGGAACATAAAAAGGTCCCGCTTTTCATTCACCCGATGTCGGTTGAGATTTGTGCAAAGGATGCTGTATACCCTGAATATCGTAAAATTTTCTGGGGAAAGAGAGATGCCTTTAAAGCTGAGCCGCTAGGGAAGGCCATTCATTCCCGCACCCAAACGTGGGAGCCGATTTTTACCCCTGGTCATGCAAAGGACCATATGGTGTATTTGAATCACAATAATGGCATGCTCTTTTCAGGAGACCTTTTCGTAACACCAAAAACAAAGCTTGTCTTACGGGAAGAGTCTGTCCCGGTCATCATCGATTCCATAAAAAGATTACTTCAATATGACTTTGGGGAAGTGTTTTGCTGCCATGCTGGGCATGTCCCTGATGGGAAGGACATGTTTCGGAAAAAGCTAGATTATTTGGAAAACCTCCAAGGTGAAATTTTACGCTTACATTCTCAAGGGCTGACCGTTCATGAAATCCAGCAGGTCGTTTTACCGAATCGCTATCCTCTTATCGAGATATCTGGGCATGAATGGGATTCAGAGCATATCATTACTTCAATATTAAATGAAAATAATTTGAGTGCGAGGGAGAATGGAACTATTTGAATGTTATCCGTTTAACTGTCTTCTATTTGTCACTCAAACAACTTCCATCCAGGAAGTTGTTTTTACTTGATTACTTATAAAAGAAGGACTTTTTATAAGGGGAATGCAGTGCAAGCGGGAGATGAACGGGAGACGTAATAAAGGAGAGCTCTCCATAAGAGAGCCCGCATAATTTATTTATTTATTTTCGTTGGGAGCTGTTTCATCATAAAAATCATGTGCTTCTTCGATGTTCTGAAGGTTAGCGACTTCATACACATTTCCGCCAGCCATTCCTTCATTGATGATACGGTCGATATCCAGGTAAACGGAGTCCTTGCCATCATATTCAGTATCCTTCAAAAATGTCATTTTTTCTTTATCCAAAATTAATCCCTCCTAGCCTTTTCTTTAGTTTAGGCAAAGGAGTTTTTTTTATTCTGTTTAGGGATTTCATGAATGTAAAGAGGGTTCATTCATATACATGGAAGATCATTAAATCATGTATCATGCTTTTGAGTTTGGTTTCATCTGTTTCGGAAGGCGGGTTTGCTGTCCACTCGATGGATCCATCTTTATGATACAAGGCTTGGACTGCCTGTTTGTTGAAATAAAAGGAAATTTTCCATCCTGGCAGATTCTTATGCAATGGTGCCCATTGAAAATGAGTGATCATATGTATTACCTCCATATATACAGTTTCTCATTTAATTATAATGGAAAACGGCAGCTGGAGGTGTTATTTTATTGTCAGGTTGGGAAAAGTTAATTCAATGAAAAGATTTTTTAAATGCAAAAGCCTGTTTGTTTCAATTTCCACCTCATCGAATTGCATGGGCTTTGAGTTCACTTCATATATGAAGAGCGAGCCCGATTCGTTTTCCCCTATATCAATGGAAAACTCTCCGAGAAACCCAATTTTTTTCGATAGTATCTCTCCGCATTTTTGGGCGATATTCGCTAATTTTAGATTCAGGCTTCTTGATTGCAGGTCTTGATAAGGAAAAAGCTTACCCCCTCGGGGAGTGTGGGTGGTGATTTCCTGAGTTTGTGACATCCTTACCGCTTTGCCGGTCACTTTATAAGAACCTTTTTCATAATGGACGAGAATCCGGTAATCATAACGATGTCCAAAAAGTTTTTTTGGTTTAATCGCCTGTTGAGCAAGATAGCTCCTTTTTAATAAATCCCTTTTTTTTGTTTCCCAGAATGATGCGAAATCCGGGAAGGACTCACTATGCTTTAAGCTATTGAACAATAGTGTATCATCATCATTTTTGATTATGGTATAAATGCCTTTCCCTTGGCTTCCTTTGCAGGGTTTAAGGTATATATGCCTGTAGGTCTCCAGGAAAGCATAAAGGCAATCGCTGTTTCGTAAGACCGTTGTGGGTGGAAGGTGATTTGTGAGGGATCCATCTTCATTTAATGCTTCGAACATCACATATTTATCTATAAAACAGGGGTTGAATAGATTCATTCGGTAATCTTTAAAGTGTGTAATAAGATGTTGGAATTCCTCTGACGCCTCATAGCTCCTCGAGGGGATACGGTTATAGACGATGTCAGGGAAGGGCACTTTGCATTCGATCCACTTGTTTGAAATGGAGGAAAAAACATACCCTCTCAACGAATCGGGATGAAGGGCATTTTCTGTGAATACATACGCTAATATTCCATGTTTTAATAAATATAATGATAGGTCCCGAAAAAGGGTCAGGTTTCCACCCAAACCTGATTCCTTTTTGGGATTGGAAACAGTTAAAATTCCGACGGCGAGCATCCGGTTACCTGGAAATACCGTGATTGGAATTAGGGGTTGATTCGAATGATCCTTTTTATAGCTGATTTCCTCTTCGGCAGAGCCGGCGAAAAGTTCAGCATTCTCATGATTGTGGTACCAATTTTCAGTGGGGATATCGTAAAAAATGTTCATCGCGGCACACTGATTGATTTCGTAATCGTCTGTTCCGTAAGATAAATGGCATAATCAAGGCTTAGCTTTCTGGTCAGCAATTCGAAATCCTTGAGTTTTGGATGTGCGAATATGGAACGTCCAGGTTTGGAATTGGCTTCAAACATCCAAACCTGCCCTTTTTTATCCAATCCAAAATCAAATCCTATTTCTGCAATGATGCCGTCCAAGTTCTTTTCTATACTGTCACTTAAAATCAGCGCGGCTTCCGATAGCTTTCGTTCGACTTCTTTCGCCTCATCGTCATCTCCAAACAGTTCGGCAACCGTTTTGATGACACCCCCGCTTTTAATATGGGTCGTGACGCTGCCAGCGCCGGCGATTTTTGCGGCGATCGCGGTTACCTGCCATTTTCCATTACTGTCCTTGTTCGTATGGACCCGGAAATCCACTGGCCGTTTTTCAAATCGAATTAATGGGATGCCCTGCTGCACGATAAGATTCTCAAGCGGTCGGTCGTGAAAAATATGTTTAACGATGGATTCCAATGTGGGAAACTTTTGCAGTTTATTTTCTTTTGCTTCATTTGTATAGCGACAATAGTAAACATCCTCATGCTTATCATAAAGAATTTGGTGAATCCCTAGACCGAGGCTGCCGTGAATGGGCTTTATATAAACTTGCCGGTAATGGGAAAGAAGGGTTTCCACTACGGACATGGATTGAAATGGATACGTTTCCGGCAAATAAGGCAGTGCCCGTTCATCTGCGCATAGCCTTTCATTTACATCCCATTTATTGAAAAATCCAGGATTATACCATGGTATGGTATATTTTTTTTGAAATTTCTGCTTCACTTCTTTAGATCCATCGCGGTTTTCCGTCAACCGATTTGGGAGACGGTCATAGATGACATTAGGAAAAGGGAATTCATCAATGTGCCAGTAATCGTTATCAAACACATAGCCTTTGATTGTCTCCTCATCCCAATTGATTACATTCTCTCCAAAAACAAAGGGGATACAGCCTGTGGTCCTGCTAAGTGAAAGGAGCTTTGCGAAAAATTCCGATCTCTCCCCTAATGGTTTGTTTGAAAGGCCAGTGAAGCCTGAGGAAAATATTCCGACAAGCGGTCCGATATGGATGCTCTTGCCATAAATGAATAAATGAAGGGGAATATCGGTATGATCGAATATTAGGGATTCCGCAAGGCTTTCCGATAGGACGATTGACTGATTGACAGCTGGGTTTTGTTTGACGATGGCAGGACATGAATGCCGTCCGAAATAAATTAATTCAATCTCTGCCAAATCTCCAAGCTCTGAAGGGTAGTAGAGAACATTGCCAGGGATAGCAGCAATTTCGGCAGGATAATTCTTTCTCACTTTCTATTCACCTGCTTTCTGAAGATGTTCGGCTAAATACTGGCTATATTGAAACGGTGCGCGATGAATATCTTTCATGGTCTCCGGCTGTAGTGTCTGAATGATTTTCCTTCCGGGCTTCGAGTTAATGTCCATGATCCATAATTGGCCTTTTTTATCGATGCCTAGATCAATCCCCAATTCGAATAATCTTTCAAAGACAGCTTCGGTTTCTACGGGCAGGGTGCGAAGGATATGCTGAATCTTTTGTTCGACAGCAATCGAAATCGTTTCCGGATTTCTTTTGTTGAAAGTTTCCAATGAAATGGCTTCCCCGCCTGTGGCAAGATTTGAAGTAATTCCGTCTTTTTGTCCTGTACGAATTCCTCGGCCTCGTTCCATCCATTGATTCTTCTCGTTTTTTTGAAGGAAAATCCGTAAATCGAATGGCTCGTTATTTTGGTTGCAAAGTTCCAAATATGGCTGGCAAAGGTAACGGTATCGATTTAATAAATGCTGCAGCCATTTGTTAAGCTGAGATTTGGAGGAGAATGGGCGGTCATATTTGGTGCCCTTTTTCGTCATGGATACCAAAGTGCCGTCTTCGGTTTTTGAAAGGAGATAGATTCCTGTACCGCCTGCACCGAATTCAGGTTTGATGATGATTTTATCCAGGCGTTCCAAATGACCGGTAATATCTTCAGGTGTCGTCACTTGTACGGTCTCTGGAAAAAATGCCTGCAGGTGTGGATGGTTTTTTAGGATTTGGTACACTTCCCACTTACCAGGAAGGCCCAGCCCTAAGAAATTCGAGTTATCTTTTAACCAATCGATTTTGTGTCGCGTTTCCGTTGACTCACGGACTAATCCGTGAAAACAGCGATCATATACAAAATCAGGTAAATCAAAAGATGTGGCGATCCAAGTTTCATTCTCGGCATCAAAACGCTCGCCACGCACTTTTTTCAGATCCATATCAATATTTTCAGGTGAGAATTTACAAACTTTCATATTAAATGATTTCGCGGTTTTGGCTATTTCGGTGAAGTAGTTGTTTTCATGTGTATCCGACGCGGCCATTAATCCTATTAACACGAGCTAGCAACTCCTTTTATGGATGGTTTTCGCGGTTAAGGGCAAGCATGAAATCTATGATGGATTTTACTGATGGACGAAAGGTTTCATAGTTGCCTTGAAATTTTTTCGAAGGTTTTGAATTCACTTCGATGATCCATGGATGTGTATCGGTATCCAGTGCTAAATCGATCCCTAGCTCACCGAATGAATCGTGATGATTTTCAACCAAGGCCTGGGCAGTATTTTTAGCCAGCCGCACGAGCTTTTGATATATGTGGCTGGCGTCCTGAAGGTCAAATGCTTCCTTTAGAAAATCCGGCCCATTTTTCATCAATCCGCCCTGTGCAAGATTAGAAACGATTGTACCAGGGTCCCCAATCCGGGCAACCATTGATGAAACTTTCCATTCAAGCTGATCGTTCCGGTGAAGAAGTATGCGGAAATCAACTTTTCTCTGATCGATTTCGAATAGGGAAATCCCTTTTTGAAGAATGAAGGATCGTTTTCTGGAAAATCTTTTTAACGTTTCATACAACTTTTCATCCGTATCAGCAAAATGTACATTCTGGAGATGTTCGGATTGCTCGATTTTCCATTTTTCAGCTACTTGGGTTAATCTGCAAATATTCCTGCCTTGGCTGCCTGCTGAAGGTTTAAAGTAGATTACCGAATGCCTTTCTATAAAAGCCAAGAAAGATTCCTTTTCGTTAAAAAGAATCGTCTCTGGCAAATTTGGCAACAGCTCATCTTCTAAGATTAGCAACTCATGTACATGATGTTTGGAGAGGAACCTTCCATTGAACATCGGTATCGACCGTTCCTCCAGTTCAGTTTTAAACAGGTTGAAAGAATGCGATTCCTCAAGTTTGCGCGAATGTATCCGGTTATAAATTACATCAGGAATGGGGAGGGGAAAGGGTTTCCAGCCATTTTGTCCAGGCAGGTAGCCTTCCACAACCCCATCTTGAAGAGACTGCAGTTTTACTAAATAGAAGGGGATGCCCTGCTGATTACAATATGATTTCATTTCCTGATAAAATTTTTCCATCTCGCCGAATGTCCCGTCTTGCGACGGGGTCTGGTTCATGAGTGAAGCGAAGAATGGGCCTATTTTAATTGACCTTCCTTCCGCATGGTATGAGACGGAGATTGGATCGGAAAAAACGGGTAAGGATAAAATTTTGTTCATATCATATGAAAGTTTCAATGTAGGCTGGGATGACGGGAATGGCTGGACAAGTACCGGGACGGAACGGCATCCAGCCATGATCGTTATGGGTTCTCCAAATTGAAGGCCCCATTCCTCAAATAGTTTTTCTTCGATAAACAGTAGCGCCTTCTTTCTAGTCTCTGCGGAATTTACCGTAATGAAAACTTTCTGATGGTTAAGGTTCATAATAATTCCCCGTTTGCGCTAAGTTTGATATCCTTTTATAAGTAAATGATGGGCAAATGTGGATAACACATTCTATGTTTTTTTTATTAGAAGGTGTCATCAAGCCTTTATTTCAAGCAATAAAAGAAGAAATTTCAATGGTGAATTTTAGGTGAAGATACTGTTTATGGTCGTCGTAGGTGCTGTAATAGGTGCTTCACAATTTATTAGCTATCAGAAAACCAATCTATTCTTTCGGGAATCAACTGCCGTTGACACCAGGGTTGATTCTGAAGCGGCAGGATGAGTTAGGCAAATTGTTAATGATGCCTCTATACAGAATATGAAAATTTTCGTGAAGGCAGAAGTAAAGAAAGCATTGTACACGGAAAAAAGTACTGCACAATTGCTTGATCAATTGGGAATAAAGTAAGCCGATTCGAGAATTGACGCCAATTCCTCGGACACCATTGTCGAAAAGGGCGTCCCGACCTTCATGGAAAAAGGTGCCGAGCACTTAATCACTCATTTTCAGCCGCTATTCCAAAAACTGCATTTGGAGATATCGTGGAAGAACAGGTTTCGTCATTTTCGGTGTCCCGACTTGAGGAAATGGTCGTTTACATCACTAATACGAAATTGTCGATGATCACATACCTTGGGGCTTTGCTTGGTGGAATCATCGGGTTATTTCAAGGTTTCGTAACTGTTTTAATAGGATGACGTGTAATTCTCAATCGGATTTGTTATAGTGGAAAAGGTGTATGAATACAATGATTACCGGGAGGGGAAATAAATGAGTAACGTATATGATGCAGCGTATGAAATGGAAAAGGCGATTAGGGCAAGTAATGAATATTCCGATTTGCAACGCTTATATGATCTTGTCAATTCTGATGAAGCAACAAAAGGAATGTTTGAAAACTTCCGTAATCTGCAGATGTCATTGCAGCAAAAGCAAATGATGGGACAGGAGATTGCCCCGGAAGAAGTTGAGCAAGCACAAAAGACGGTACAGCTTGTCCAACAAAACCCAACCATTTCACAATTGATGGAAGCTGAACAACGGATGAGCATGGTCATTGCAGACCTCAATAAAATTATCATGAAGCCGCTTGAAGATTTATATGGCTTGCCTGAACAACAGCAATAAGCAGTTGGAGACTCCCTTCTATAATGGTTGGGGGTTTTTTTGTTCCCTGAATGCACCGGTGCAAGGGTCGTGAACCACTATTTGTTCTAATCCCGAAATTTTAGTCATAAATTTGAAAGAGGATACTACAGATGGGGGAGATCAGCATGGTATATCGACTACTTGCGGTCAATATCGACGGGACATTGCTCCAGTCGAATGGCCGTTTAAATAAATCGACTAAAGAAGCAATAGATTATGTTCACCAAAAAGGTGTCCATGTTGCACTTGTGACATCAAGAAACTATCACTCAGCTAAAAAAGTGGCCAAAGCCCTAAAAATAAATCCGATGATCGTTGCTCAGCAAGGAGCCTTTGTCGGAGCTTCCATAGAAAAGCCGATAATGGTAAAAAGAATATCGGAAGAACTGACTGTAGAGCTCGTGCAAATGCTTGAAAAGACCACGTGCCAAATATTGCTCATTCATGAAAAATACTCGCTGGGCAATCGGGTTAACCTTCCGGAGAATTTGCTAGGTAAAACGGTTATGTATTTGAATGATCAAAATATTTATGCTCAAAATTATGTCGACGATATCAGTGAAGAGCTTATTGACCAGCCGATGGCCCCGACGAAGATGGATATAATATTTTCAGAAAAAAGTGATCGAAATGATATGTTGAAATTGATAAAGAAAATGTTCCCTGAAGTGGATGCAATATTACATCCAGGACATAAAATGACAATCGTCCCGAAGGGGGTTTCTAAATGGAGTGGTGTATTGTATTTAGCCGACCATTTAGAGGTGAGAAGAACGGAAATCGTCTCGATTGGTGATGGATTGGATGATATGGAGATGATTGCCGGTTCTGGTCTGGGAGTTGCCATGGGTAATGCGGATGAGGAAGTAAGGAAAGTGGCAAAATGGGTGACGCGCTCCAATGATCAAGATGGTGTTGCCTATATGCTGAGGGAATTTTTCCGGAAACAGCATCCGATCGAATTTTTACAAAAGATGAATATGCTTAAGTGAATGGCGGGGCTTCTTCATATAGAAGGGGCCCCATTCAGATAATGCCGCTTGCGAGGACTGTTTTATTTCATAAATAATTATAAACTTCTTTCCATAAACTAAAGGAAAATCAGTAATGGAAAGGAAGAATTCAATGGGTGTAATCAATGCAAAAGAAGTGCAAGTCGGTGATGAGGTGTTTGTGATTTATAATAATCCCCATGTTCCTACCGTTTCGAATATAAGGGCAGCGGAAATTGTTCCGCATCCCAAAGATCCCAATGCAGTTGCCTTGTTCCTGAACGATACATTTCATACGATTGAGGATGATGATGCTTTGTTCACTTCGGAAGCCGCAGCGGAAAAAGCATACAGTGATTATATGTATAACCAGGACCAGATGACTTGAAGAGGCGTTTACTTCGCTTTACGGAAAGAGTATGAACAGATGAAAGCCCTCGCTTAAAAAGCGGGGGCTCCTTTTGATTATTAAATCGGAGCATCAAGCAAAAGTAGCTTAGCATCGAATGGACCCATAAAAAGCATCCAAACTCAGGAGTGAAAGCTCTGAATTCACGAGTAAAAGCTCGAAATTCACGAGTAAAAGCACGAAACTCACGAGTATTTGCTCAAAACTCACGAGTAAAAGCACGAAACTCACGAGTATTTGCTCCAAACTCACGAGTAAAAACACGAAATTCACGAGTAACGCTCAACGAGTAAACGCACGAAATTCACGAGTAACGCTCAAACTCACGAGTAAAAGCACGAAACTCACGAGTATTTGCTCCAAACTCACGAATAACGCTCAAACTCACGAGTAAAAGCACGAAACTCACGAGTATTTGCTCCAAACTCACGAGTAAAAGCACGAAATTCACGAGTAAAAGCACCCATACTCACATGTCAGAGGCCATTAGTGTTAATACAGCATATTTGACTGGTAAATTAAAAAACTGCCACTCCTTTTTTAAAGAAAAACAGAGTGACAGGTATGGCTTAACTAGTTATTGGATTGTATAAAGAGTTTCATTGCGTGAATTTGTCCAATATGATTGGCTTCGTGGAGCACTACAAAATTAATGAATTCCCCCACTGTTTCCATTCCGTTGAAAGGCTTTGCTGTTTTTTCTGTCAATCGTTCTTCCGGAATTTCAAGAAGTCGATCAAGTTGCTCATGCAGCTGTTTCTTTAATAATTCAACGGTAGGTACGTCCCCGGTCCAATCTGCTGGTTTTGAACCATATCCGAATAGTTGGCTGTAATTCGCTGGCAATTCACTGTTGGATTTCAATAAAAAATTTTCGGCTGCAGTAAGGATATGTCCAAGGTGCCAATGGATTGTATTATTAAAACCTTCAGGCTGTACATCCATAAACTCTGGATTGATTCCCTCGATTTCTTTTAAAAGATTGCTGCGCATGACCGTTAGCTGATTTTTTACATAATTCATTTTACATTCCCCTTTCAATCTTGTTTTTCTAAACGCTATCTCATGAAATTATAACAAGGAGAATTCAATATTATCAAATTTTAGATAATCCGTTTCGAAAAGGGAAACGATTACCAATTTAAAATTATTTTCATGTTAAGGGTTGAAATTGTCAGAAGATTTATTATAATTAAAATGATGGTAATTAATGTAACATTATTGCGTAAGATTAAATCACAAATTGTGAACCGATAATGGGAATTAAGAGGAAAGATGTAAAAAAATGAAATGGTTGTAACGGGACTTATGGAAAGTACTTTGAACATTTTGCAGTATAGTTTGGCAAAAGGAGAGAGGGTATGCGTTTAACAGCAAGAGAACAGGAAAAGTTAATGGTTGTAGTGGCGGCAGATTTGGCAAGAAGGCGAAAAGAACGCGGCTTGAAATTGAACTATCCGGAATCCATTGCCTTGATTACCTATGAAATCGTGGAAGGGGCCAGGGATGGGAAGTCAGTATCGGAACTAATGCAATTTGGCAGGACGATTCTTACAAGTGAAGATGTTATGGATGGTATCCCTGGGATTATTCATGATATTCAAGTCGAGGCGACATTTCCGGACGGTACAAAGCTTGTGACTGTTCATAATCCGATTCAGTAAGGAGTGGGGAAGCCATGATACCAGGTGAATATATCTTGAAAAAAGAACCGGTCTTATGTAACGAGGGAAAGATTTCAACGGTCATGACTGTCATCAACAGGGGGGACCGTCCGATACAGATTGGCTCACACTTTCACTTTTATGAAGTTAATCCTGGACTGGAGTTCACTCGTGAGGATGCTTTTGGGAAAAGGCTGAACATTCCTGCCGGTACAGCTGTCCGTTTTGAGCCGGGCGATGCGAAGGAAATTGAACTGATCCCATTCAGCGGCAAGAGGGAAGTTTTTGGATTGAGCAATAAAACGAATGGTCCGCTTGATAAGGAGTGAAAATATGAGTCATGAAATGTCACGTAAACAATATGCCGACATGTTTGGTCCAACAACAGGAGATTTGATTAGATTGGCAGATACCGAGCTTTTCATAGAAGTGGAAAAGGATTTTACAAAGTACGGGGATGAAGTGAAATTTGGCGGGGGGAAAGTGATCCGTGATGGTATGGGGCAACATCCAACCGCTTCAAGAGATGAGGTGATGGATCTTGTTTTCACCAACGCGATCATCATAGATTACACCGGCATTTATAAAGCGGATATCGGAGTGAAGGATGGAAATATTTCAGCTATCGGAAAAGCGGGAAATCCCCTATTGATGGATGGTGTGACAATGGTTATAGGAGCCGCTACGGAAATAATTGCAGCTGAAGGAAAGATCGTTACGGCTGGAGGCATTGACGCCCACATCCACTTCATTGCCCCGCAGCAAATCGAGACTGCACTTTCAAGCGGGATCACGACAATGATCGGCGGGGGAACCGGACCTGCAACGGGAACGAACGCCACGACGTGTACTCCGGGTGCTTGGAATATACATAAAATGCTCGAAGCGGCAGATCATTTCCCAATGAACCTCGGTTTTTTGGGGAAAGGCAATTCCTCGTCCAAAGAACCGCTTGCTGAGCAAATAGAAGCTGGTGCGATCGGGCTGAAATTACATGAAGATTGGGGAACGACGGCTGCAGCTATCAATACAAGTTTAATGGTGGCAGATGAATACGATGTTCAAGTGGCGATACATTCAGACACGCTTAATGAAGGTGGTTTTGTCGAGGATACGATAAATGCGATCGACGGCCGTGTCATTCATACCTATCATACCGAAGGAGCGGGCGGGGGGCATGCCCCTGATATCATCAAGGCAGCTAGTTATCCCAATATTCTTCCGTCCTCGACGAACCCTACCCGTCCATACACGATCAATACGTTGGAAGAACATTTAGATATGCTGATGGTATGCCATCATTTGGATCCATCCGTTCCGGAAGATATCGCTTTTGCCGATTCCCGGATAAGAAAAGAGACGATTGCCGCCGAAGACATTCTGCATGATCTGGGCGTCTTTAGCATGATTAGCTCCGATTCCCAAGCGATGGGGCGTGTAGGTGAAGTTATACTGCGGACATGGCAGACGGCCGACAAGATGAAAAAGCAGCGTGGGAAAATGATGGAGGAGGCAGGGGAAGGGGACAATTTCCGCGTTAAGCGTTATGTTGCCAAATATACGATAAATCCTGCGATCACACATGGAATCTCTGATATCGTCGGATCTGTGGAAGAGGGAAAATTCGCGGACTTGGTGCTATGGGATCCTGCTTTTTTCGGTGTTAAACCCGACTTGATCCTAAAAGGGGGGATGATTGCACACAGTATAATGGGGGATCCAAATGCCTCGATTCCAACGCCTCAACCCGTGTTATACCGCCCGATGTTCGCAAGTTTTGGAAAGGCTGTTGCAAGTACATCGATTACGTTCCTATCAAAAGCGTCATATGAAGCGGGTATTCATGATGACCTGGGTTTGCAAAAAATAGTGAAGACTGTCTCGAACATTCGCAATCTTACAAAAAAAGATATGAAGTTAAACGGGGAGACCCCCGTCATAGAAGTAGATCCGCAAACATATGAAGTGACGGTGGATGGTGATTTAATTACGTGTGAGCCAGCGGAAATCCTGCCGATGGCGCAACGATACTTTTTATTCTGAGGTGATAGCATGATAGTTGAAGAAGTTTTGGGAAATATAGAGTTTATTGAAAAAAAAGCGAAACATATGGAAAAGGTTTATCTGGAAAGCGATTCATTAAGAAAACGGATACTAAGGGTTAAAACGGATCATGGAAATGAAATTGGGATTCGCCTTAAAGAAAATAAGGATTTGATGGATGGGGACATCATTTATATGGATGAAAATAATATGATCGTGATCCATACGATAGATGACGATATTTTGACGATCTTGCCTACAACCCTAGGGCAAATGGGCGATATAGCGCATCAATTGGGGAATCGCCACTTACCTGCCCAATTTGATGGGGATGAAATGCTTGTTCAATATGATTACCTGGTGGAAGAGCTTTTATTGGAACTGGAAATACCGTTTCGCCGTGAAAAGAGAAAGGTGAAGCAGGCATTCCGTCATATCGGCCATTCACATGATTGAACGTTTGTTTCCGTTGATCCAGCTTTGTGATTCCAATTTTCCATCTGGGTCGTTCTCCCATTCATTCGGGATGGAGACATACGTTCAAGAAGGGAAAATACATGATGCTGCCTCTTTAAAGGAATTTTTGAAGGTATACATTTCAAAATCCTTAACCTATTCAGATGGATTGGGGTGCCGGATTGCTTATGAATTGATTAGAAGTCATAGGATTGAAGGGATATGGGATTTGGATGAGAAGCTTTATGCTGCCTGTTCCGCCCGGGAATCCAGAGAAGCTTCCAAAAGAATAGGGCAGCAGATTGCTAAACTATGCTCAAACTTATACCCATCCAAAGAATTATCGGCATACTTGAAGAAAATCCAAGGAAAACAATGCTATGGACATCCGGCGATTGTATTTGCGCTTGTTTGTACCGAACTGAACCTTACCGTAGAAATGGCCATTCATGCTTGTTTGTATGCAGCCGTATCTTCGCTGATCCAAAATGCAGTAAGAGGAATTCCTCTGGGTCAGACAGCGGGACAAACCTTGTTATTATGGACGCATGAGGAAATCCAGACTGCAGCGGCATTCATTAAGGGGCTTCCGGAGGATGAACTCGGACGGACATTGCCGGGGTTGGAAATCGCACAAATGAGACATGAGCAATTACATGTAAGACTATTTATGAGTTAACCAGAAAAGAGGTGACAGGTTTGCCCCATATGGAGGTAAATCGATAATGATGAAACAAGTAGTCAAAATAGGAGTAGGTGGCCCGGTTGGTGCCGGAAAAACGATGCTTGTCGAGAAGCTGACGAGGGTAATGGAAAATGACTTCAGCATGGCAGTCGTAACGAATGATATATATACAAAGGAAGATGCGTTGTTTTTAATGAAAAATGGTGTACTTCCTGAAAATAGGATCATCGGCGTAGAAACTGGCGGCTGTCCGCATACAGCGATACGTGAGGACGCTTCGATGAATTTTGCAGCCATTGATGAATTGATGGAACTCCACCCGGAACTGGATTTGATTTTTGTGGAAAGCGGCGGTGATAATTTAGCGGCGACCTTCAGTCCTGAACTCGTTGACTTTTCGATCTATATCATTGATGTCGCACAAGGGGAGAAAATCCCCCGCAAAGGTGGCCAGGGAATGATTAAATCGGATCTATTCATCATTAATAAAACGGACTTGGCCCCTTATGTAGGAGCAAGCCTGGAAGTGATGGAGAGGGATACATTATCGACCCGAGGGGATAAACCCTTCTTTTTTACTAACTTAAAAGACGAAAAGGGTTTGACTGATGTCGTGAACTGGATAAAGTCAGAGGCATTTCTAGTAGGTCTTGAGCAGTGAGGTGGACAGGCAGCATACGCTTAAAAGCGGTACTGAAAAATGATCGAACGATACTGAGTGATACTTATTATGACGGGGCATTCAAATTGTCCCCCCCTGTGTTTCTTGATGAACTTTCACCTACCTATTTTCTCATTCATGTTGGAGGCGGCTATGTAGGTGGTGACAGGTACCATCAGCTTTTTTGTTTGGAAGAAGGGGCTACAATGACATTGACGACACAGTCGGCAACAAAGATATACAAAACGATGGATGAGCCGGCACTTCAGAGAACCGAGCTAGTTTTAAAAAAGGGGAGTTTCCTTACCTATGTGCAGGACCCTGTAATTGCCTATGAATCCGCTCGATATATTCAGGATACGACGATCCATATGGAATGCGGAGCGGGATTGTTGCTGACTGATATATTTACACCGGGATGGTCGGAGAGTAGGACTGCCTTTACATATGATTGGATTCGGTCCAAAATGAACGTGTTTCATGATGGGAAAAGACTGATAATGGACCACTTGCTTCTGAATCCTTCAGATGAGATGGACTCTGTACTCTTATTGGAAGGATATAGTCATTTCGGCTCGTTATTATTGATACATGAAGAGGTGGATGGGGAAGTCATGGCCGAACTCGATGAAATGCTATCCCCGTTAATAAGCAAAGTTAGAATTGGTTTTTCTCGGCTGCCAATAAATGGTTTAATGCTGCGGGTATTGGCAAATCAAACTCAACAGATAGAAAAGGTATTTTCCGTTTGTGAGGATCTCTTCCGAAGGAGGGTCCTGCGGGAGGGTGCAATTTTTTATCGAAAATATTAAGAAAAGGTAAAGGCGGGGGTTCATGGAAATGAGTTTATTGCTGGTTTTAGCGATTGGGTTTGTATTAGGCATCAAACATGCTTTGGAACCCGATCATATCATCGCAGTTTCTACGATTGCGAGCCAAAGTAAGAAAATATGGAAATCTTCACTTGCAGGCGTATTTTGGGGAATCGGCCATACACTTACTCTTTTATTATTCGGTGTCATCCTGATCCTTTTGAAAAACGAAATTCCGGAAGCTTGGGCTATGTCATTGGAATTTCTTGTAGGAATCATGTTGGTATATTTAGGTATCACGACGGTTTTTTCTTGGAAGCAAACGCAGCAGCATGACCATACAGGCCGGGCTGCCTATCTGAAATCGATGGTAGTGGGAATTGTCCATGGACTTGCAGGCAGTGCTGCAATGGTCCTTCTTACTATGAGTACGATAGAGACAGCGTGGCAGGGAGCGATTTACATTATCATATTTGGTGTAGGTACTTGTATAGGCATGCTTATGTTCACGACGATTTTAAGCATCCCCTTTGTCACAAGTTCTTCTTCCAAAAAAGTCAATCGTTCACTCATTCGATTGACAGGTGTGATAAGTATGGTTTTCGGAATCTATTATATGTACAATCTGGGCATCAACGAGGAACTATTTTCTGTTTGGTTTGGTTGAATGCCGGACATATGCCCAAGGGATACAGGGGTCATGAACTCTTAAGCCAAAAGCTTGAGGGTTTTTTGCTGTTAATTAATTGACAAACATTTCTATTACTCTTTTGTGTGGACTAGTATAATGAGAATATATTGGATAATTAATCCATCAGGGTGTGAGGAGATGACATATGATGAAAAGGAAACAGCTGCTTGTTGCACTTGGCCTATTATCAATAACGTTAGCTTCAGGTTGTACAACAAAGCAAGAACATATTTCCGTCCAAAAATATGAAGGTAAAAACTACAAATTTGAAGCATATAAAGAAAAGATAGAATTGGAGAAAACAGATAAAACAAAAGAAATAGTAAAGAATGCTGATTGGGAAGAATTCGCATTGGAGAAAGATCATCCTAAGGCGGACTTCATCTTTTATTTTAATGATGAAAAAAGCGAAGGTAAAATAGCTGTATATTATGTTTGGGTTAATACTGATGGAAATATTGTAGAATTGACGAAGGATGAACATAGCCAGTATGCACAGTTAAATAGAAAGGATTCTGAAACTATATTAAGACTTCTGCATTAATGAAAAGGAGGAGAAAGGAAAGACCTGTACTTTCAAAAATATCCAGACAAGCATTTTTTTATTGCATTTAGAATTCACATGTGAACGAGTAGCCAGCTTTTTATGGGGTAATCTTTTGGAGGGGCTTATGAAAATTACTTTATCTAATGGAAAAATGGTGGAAGTTGAATGTTTAAGCTGTGCTTTGACAAGTGGGGAAGCAGAAGCCGAGGGTGGTGTAATAGTCGAATCTGAATATTTTCATGCTCACCAAGATGTTGCATACCCCATTGAAGGTTTAGTGATTTTAGCATCTAAACGCCATATTAAGTGCTTTGATGAATTAAATGAACGAGAAAAGGGTGATTACATAAACTTATTAACCAGGATAAGAAAAGCTCAAAGGGAAGTATTGGGGGTAAAACACGTTTATTATTTTTACAATGAGGATACTTCCCACCATTTTCATACTTGGATGGTTCCTCGATATGAATGGATGTACGAGTTTGGACGTTCGGTGGAATCAGTTAGACCGGTTTTGCTGCATGCAAGAAACAGCTTGAATGATGTTGGAAATTTAAAAAGTGTAATGGATGGAATCGAGGCATTAAAAAAAGAATTAAACCGTTAATCCTTCCTGTTCAAAAGAAACAGATGCGTAATTTCCATTTAAAAATCTAATGTTTGAGAACAAAATGTTTAAAAAAGGCGAAAGAAACCGGACTTCCATACAAGTCCGGTTTCTTTCATCTGCTCAGGCTGAATCAGTCTTCTTATTCGTTGTCCTCAATAGTGGCATGGTGCAACAACGGAAAGAACCACCGGACTTGATGATTTCGCTTATATCGACTTCAATGACTTCGTATCCGCGTTCACGAAGCTGACTATTTACCTGTTTATTACATGGTAGACTGAATAATTTTTTATTCCCAATCGAAAGCACGTTGGTTCCTAATGTGAATTGTTCTTCTTTAGTCACTTCTATCATGTCATAACGTGAAGCTAATAAATCCATCTCTTTTTTTGTAAAGGACTCTGGAAAAATAAGCGCCTCTGTCGGTGATATGATATTGAAAACACAATCTAAATGAAGGAATGTTTCAATGAAAGGAACCGCGATGATATCGTATTCCGGTAAAAGGGTTTGAAGATGCTTGACGGATGTTTCATCCGTTCTTTCACTGATTCCAATATAGATGGTCTTTCCGTCAATAAGGACATCCCCGCCCTCAATATGATTTTTGAGGAGGTTGAAATATGAGATACCATTCGTTTCGAGCCAGGATTTCAATATTTGTTCTTCACCCTGTCTGATACCTGTTGCCAATTCAGCAACGCATACGGTATTGCCAAGAGTAAAACCGATATCCCTCGTGAAAACTTGTTCTGGATATGTAAATTGTGGCGGAAGTTTTATGACTTCAATCCCTTCATGTTCAAGAGCCTTTATAAATTGGGCGTGCTGCTTCAAAGCAAGTGCCTGATCGATATTTTCTTCTTGAAACTCTTTTTGAGTTTCGTTAATGATCTCCCGGATTTCCATATAACGTGGTTCACAGACGATCACCCGTGATAGCTTTGAATATTCACTCGCGCAATAAGCTTCCAGTTCTTCGTTTATTTTGTTTACCATAAATGAGCTCCCTCTAAATATAATTATATCTTTACTATTTCCTCTTTTTTCTAGAAAGAAACATAAAAAATATGTCATGGAACTGCACCGCTAAATTTGGATGGTTTGGATCCTTTCAATTCGAAGAAGGTTCTGCTTAAAAAAAACGTTCCAGTTGTTTTCAGAAATCCGCTCCCTTTCCGAATCCCCTCTTTGTCGCCAAACTGATTTAAAAATTCCATCTAGATAAAGCCGGATTCAAAATCATCGTAAATGGCGCCTAGGGAAAAAGGATTATTTTTTTTCTGGTCGAATATATAATGAGCATGCTTTTAATATAAGGGGGAGATTGTAATGATGGATACTCCATTGATCATGACTCAAATCATTGAGAGAGCTGAAAAATATTTTCCGAAGAAAGAGGTAGTTTCGCGTACGGATGGTGGAATTCACACATTTACATATGCTGAAATTGCTGAGCGTACAAGAAGGCTGACCAGTAATCTTGAAAAATTCGGTATTCAAACAGGTGACCGTATTGGAACACTTGCCTGGAACCATCATCGGCATTTAGAAGCTTATTTTGCGATTCCTTGTCATGGTGCTGTCCTACATACAATCAATATGCGTCTGTCTCCTCAACATGTTTCTTATATCGTCAATAGTGCGGAGGATCGATTATTATTGATAGACCCGGATGTCATCCCCCTTTTGGAAGCAATTAAAGATGAGTTAACGACAGTGGAAGGTTATATCATAATGACGGATAAAGATGAGCTGCCTGAAACGACGCTTTCACCTATTTACCATTATGAAAAATTATTAGCCGAAGGGAATCCGAAACAGCCATTTATTCAAACCTTGGATGAAAATGCACCTGCCGGCATATGTTATACTTCCGCCACGACCGGGCATCCAAAAGGTGTGGTTTATTCACATCGCGGAATTTTGTTGCATGCGATTGCACTGGGACTTGCCGATTCTACAGCATTAAGCGAACGTGATGTGGCACTTCCTGTCGTGCCCATGTTTCATGTGAATGCCTGGGGCATGCCTTTTGCCAGTGTTTGGTTTGGAACGAAGATGGTTTTGCCGGGACCTTATTTCACCCCAAAGATTTTGGCTGAGCTAATAGAAACGGAGAAGGTTACAATCGCAGCAGGGGTCCCGACGATATGGCTGGGCTTATTGAAGGAGCTAGAAGAAGGCAGCCATGATACGAGCAGCATTCGTGCTGTTTTATGCGGAGGGTCGGCTGCTCCGAAAAGCATGATTAAAACCTTTGAACAAAAGTATGGGATACCATTCCTGCATGCCTATGGAATGACTGAAACAAGCCCGCTCGTATTTGTATCCAAACCAAAAAGCTATCAGGAAGATCTCCCTGAAGAAGAACTTTATGAGTTGAAGGCCAAGCAGGGCCTTGTTTCACCAATGATAGAAATTAAAGTGATCGGTCAGGATGGCGAAGTGAAACCTGATGGAAAAGAAATGGGCGAATTGCTGATCAGGGGTCCTTGGATAGCGAATGAGTATTTTAAGGATGAGCGGTCAGAGGATACGTTTAAAGATGGCTGGCTGTATACGGGGGATGTTGTCACGATTGATGAAGAAGGATTCGTGAAAATCGTCGACCGGACCAAGGACTTGATAAAAAGCGGGGGTGAGTGGATTTCTTCCGTAGATATAGAGAATGCATTAATGGCCCATGAAGCAATCTTTGAGGCGGCGGTAATTGCAGTGCCTCACGAAAAATGGCAGGAACGGCCGATTGCCTGTGTTGTTTTGAAGGACACATACAAGGGTCAAGTGTCCCAGGAGGATATCATCGAATTTTTAAAACCGCAGTTTGCAAAATGGTGGCTGCCCGATGAAGTGGTCTTTTTGGATGAAATCCCTAAAACGGGTGTTGGGAAGTTCTTGAAAAGGGCATTGCGTGATCAGCTTCACGATAAATATATCAATAAATAATGCTATATTTGTTTAATTATAACTTTTCGACCTATTCAGTTAATGGAAGAAAAATATATAATAGAGTAATAGAACGAAAGAGGAGGAAATAAATTGAGTATTGAATCGACATCACCTGCTGGCACTGTTTTAATCACATATTCGGACAGGACGGCTACTGTTGCCATGAACCGTCCAGAGGCCATGAATGCCTTAAATCCGAAAATGCTGCATGATTTCATTAATGCCCTTAAGGAAGTAAGTGAGAATGATGAAGTGGACGTCGTCCTTTTAAAAGGGAATGGGAAAGCATTTTCCGCGGGTGGTGACATTAAGATGATGCTCTCGCCTGGAAAAGAAAGCGCTTTCGATGAACTGATGGATGGAATCAGTGAATTGGTGACCACTCTATACTTCATGCCTAAATTGACCATCAGTGCCATTCATGGTGCAGCTGCAGGGCTTGGGTTGAGTATAGCTCTTGCAACCGATCACCTTATTGCCGATTCGGACAGTAAGGTCGCGATGAATTTTATCGGGATTGGATTAATCCCTGATGGCGGCGGACACTTTTTCCTTGAACGCCGTCTTGGTGAAGTGGGTGCGAAAGAATTGATCTGGGAAGGCAAAGTGCTTACAGCGCTTGAAGCAAAAGAAAAGGGCCTCATTCATGAAGTGGCAGAAGGAACGTTGGAACATGCGGTAGAGAAGAAAGTGCAATCATGGCTGCAAAGCCCGGTTCAGGCCATGATTAAAACGAAAAAGATCCTTAGTGAAAAAAATCGCCCACTATTAATTAAGATCCTTGAGATTGAAAAAGCTGCTCAGATGAAAATGCGCCAAACAGCGGACCACCAAGAGGGAATAAAAGCTTTCGTGGAAAAAAGAAAACCGAACTTCATCGGAAAATGAATGAGAAAGGCCGTCACGTAAATGTGACGGCCTTTCTATATAGAATAAAAAGGAATAAATGGAAAACCTTTTTCTTTTGATTGCGCTTCCATTTCCAATCAGCGATGAAAAAGCAATAACGCGCCTGAAGGTGATGTACAGCGATGTGTTTGATCTTGATAGTTTTTTTCCTTTAATAGATTTTGTCCCAATTCTTTTGCTTGTTCATCATTCTCGGCTGTAAATGATTCATCCAATAGTTTCTTCCCTGAGGGTTCAAAAACGGTTAATTTGTATATTTTGCTCATTTTCAAAAACTCCCTTGTCAATAATAATGCTGTCTTTTATCTAGATAGGTACTGTTATAAAAATTTTATCATTATCTGTCAATTTTGACTATTGTTATGTGTGGGGGAATGTATTAAGACAGGGAATATTGATAAGTAGCTGAATATCTTGAAAAATGATGGAAAATAACTAAATCGAAGTAATTTCATGGTTTCTTCCTTTATGTTTGGAAAGAATGAAAACAAAACCTATTTATACTAGAGGAATTCTCTCTTTAAAATGAAAAATCATAAATGATATAATAAACCTGAGTAAAAGGTAGGAAGTGTATGGATCGAAGGGAGATTTTTTGAATGACGGTAAAAATCGTTAATAATATCACTGAATTGATAGGAGATACACCTGTTGTAAGGATTAATCATTTAACAGCGGCGGGTGACGCTGAAGTATTTGTGAAACTTGAATATTTCAATCCGAGCCGCAGCGTAAAAGATCGGGCTGCCTTCAACTTAATTAGGCAGGCTGAATTGGATGGTATCATTCAATCCGGGGCCACGATCATAGAACCAACATCAGGGAATACAGGAATTGGGCTTGCTATGAATGCCGCGGCAAAGGGGTATCGTGCCATTATGGTCATGCCGGATAATATGTCGAAAGAAAGAATCAATATCTTAAAGGCATACGGAGCGGAAGTTGTCCTCACCCCTGCATCAGAGCGTATGCCTGGAGCCATTCGTAAAGCTGAACTACTTGCCGCAGAGATTCCTAATAGCTTTATTCCGCAGCAATTCGAAAACCAAGCCAATCCTGATATTCACAGAGTGACGACAGCAGTCGAGATTCTGGATCAGATGGATGGAAACCTGGATGTGTTTGTCGCTACTGCTGGAACGGGAGGAACGATAACCGGTACAGGTGAAGCCTTAAAAGAACATCTGCCGGAGTTAAAGGTTGTCGTTGTCGAGCCTAAGGGTTCCCCAGTTCTTTCCGGCGGAAAGCCTGGTCCTCATAAGTTAGTGGGTACGAGCCCTGGTTTTATCCCCAACATTTTAAATACAGAGGTATTTGATGAAATCGTTCAAGCGGCCGATGAAGATGCGATTTCCACCATGAAGGATTTGGCTTCGAAGGAAGGTATATTGATTGGACCTTCAGGAGGTGCCTCTGTCTGGACAGCCCTGCAGGAAGCCCGTCGTCTTGGAAGTGGCAAACGAGTATTATGCATTGCACCGGATAATGGTGAACGATATTTAAGTATGGATATTTTTAAATGAAAAAAAAGACCGAATGCCGTGCATGAAACAATGTTCACGCCATTCGGTCTTTTTCCTATTGAATTTGCCCATACTGGAATAACCAGGTACCAAATGCCGGATTAAAATAATAATGTATGGGAAAGTATGTTCTGTACGTGTTAAAATTAAATGTGAAATGTTGAAAGAAATCGAGGTGATACTTTTGAGCGGTGTGAAGTTCATTCATGCGGCGGATCTCCATTTAGATAGTCCCTTTTCAGGGTTGAAGGATATGCCGTCATCTATATTAAAGGAATTAAGGGACAGTCCGTTTAAAGCTTTTAAAACTATCATTAATGAAGCAATTTCCCATCAGGTTGACTTTATCGTGTTATCGGGGGATCTATTTGATGGGGAAAATCGGAGTCTCCGGACACAGGTCCGCTTTCGAGCCGAATTGGAAAAGCTCCAGCAGCATCAGATACCTGCTTATATCATTCATGGTAACCATGATCATCTCAGCGGCTCATGGATTACTGTGGAGCTGCCGGATAATGTCCACGTATTTTCAGGAAAAACCGAAGTGAAACGGTTTGAAAAAATCGATGGGACGACTGTCCACCTTTATGGATTCAGTTATCCACGCCGTCACGTAAGGGAGAGAATGATTGAAACCTACATAAAAGCTGAAGGGGCCGATTATCATATAGGTCTGCTTCATGGGAATTTGGAAGGCAATTCCGAACATAGCCCATACGCCCCTTTTTCATTGAAGGAACTAGCTGCTAAAGATTTCGATTACTGGGCATTAGGCCATATTCATAAACATCAGGTAGTATCAGAAGATCCGCTAGTGATATACCCAGGAAATATTCAAAGCAGGAACAGAAAGGAGTCTGGAGTTAAAGGGTGCTTGCTTGTCGAATTCGACGGGGACATGAAGCGTCATTCTTTTATTGAAACCTCTGAGGTGATATGGGAAAGCGAAACAATTGAAATATCTGCGGAAGGCGGATTCGATGCCCTGTTCAAGCAATGCAAGGCAGTAATTGAACAGAAGAGTTTCGATGGGAGAAGCTTTCTTTTGGAATTGAAGCTGGATGCAGGTGACGCAGCAGGCCCTTCCGGGGATTATCTTGAAGAATTGACCCGGATCTTGCAGGAAGAGGACCAAGGGGAACCATTTATCTGGGTGTATAAAATCAAAGTCATCCGGTCCATGCCGATGATTAGGTCAAATGAAAGAATATCGCCCTTTATGGCTGAGGTATCGATGCTTGCATCTGAATTTGATGATACGGATGCTGCTCTGGCCCCGCTTTATATTCATCCGGGAGCAAGAAGGTTTCTTGATTCAATAGAGCCGGAAGAGCAGAGGGAACTTTTGGATGAAGCGGAAAGATGGCTTTTGCAAGTTTTTGAAGCGAATAAATGAATGTAGGGAGGAGGAACGGATTTGATTATTAAAGACCTCCATGTTTATGGTTACGGCAAACTGGAAAATCAGCGTTTTCCTGAATTGGGGCAGCTGCAGGTTTTCTTTGGGGAAAATGAATCGGGCAAGTCAACCATCATGTCCTTCATTCATAGTATGCTGTTTGGTTTTCCGACAAAGGTTCAAAACGAACCGCGTTACGAGCCTAAAATGCATGCCAAATATGGGGGAAGGCTCAGTCTCATAACAAAAAATGATGGGGAAATCGTCATTGAGCGTGTGAAGGGAAAGGCTACTGGTGATGTAAAATTGACCTTCGAGGATGGAAGGGTAGGCGGCGAGGAAGAATTGAATGAGATTCTCCATGGCGTTGATAAAAACTATTACCAAGCCATTTTTTCTTTCGACCTTCAAGGTCTGCAGGGATTACATACACTAAGTGAAGGGACCATGAGTAAATATCTGCTTTCAGCTGGGCTGATTGGGAATGATAAACTTCTTGAAGGCGAAACGAAATTGCAAAGGGAGCTCGATTTAAGGTTCAAGCCATCAGGCCAAAAACCTTTACTGAATGTGAGATTGAAAGAACTTAAGGAATTGCAGAAAAAGGTGAAAGCATCGGAAGAAGAACAGCAGTCATATACGGCATTACTTCAGGAAGAAGCAAAACTTAAGAAGGAGCTCTCTAAAGTCACGATAGAAATTCAAGAGATTGAAGAAGACCTTGTTAACGTGAGCACTTTTTTGCGAATTAAACCCTTGGTTGAAGAACAGCGGGAACTTGAAACAGAAATAAGTGAAATTCCGGATGTAAGTTTTCCTGTTGATGGCTTAAAAAGACTTGAACAGTTTCAGGCAGTTGGAATGCCCATGAAAGCCCAACTTGCGGCATTGACTGAGAAAGTGGACAAACTTGAGGTAAAACTCACGGAAATCGAAATCAATCCGTTCATCAAGGAGCATAAAGAGCAGATTGAACATGCAATCGATCAAGGAACATTGCTGGAGAAGCTCGAGCTGGATATAAGAAAAGCGGAACACGAAAGGCTGTTGGAAGAAAAGAATATTGAAAAGGTGAAGCAGGAATTATTCTTGGATGTTTCTGATGATGAAATAAGAAAACTGGATATCAGTACATTCATGAAGGAAAAGGTGAAAAGGGCCGAGAGGGAAAAGCATCAACTCCAAAATAATAAAAAACAGCTTGATGAGAAATATGGGCTGCAAAAGGATAGTCTGGAAACTACAGAATCCCGATTGAAGGAGATAAAGGCCCAGTTACTTCCAGATGAAAAAAGAATCGAGCTGGAATCCTTATACAACAAGCAGAATAACATCGAATTTGAAGCAGCACAAACCCTTATTCTTGATGAACAAATACTCGAGCTTGAAAAGCAATTGGCTTTACAGAGGAAGAAGGAAGCGCATAATCGCAAACGTTCACTTATCATGAATGGCAGTTTAATAGTCCTTCTTTGTTTAGGTGCGATCGGAAGTTATTTCAGTGAACAGATTTTGTTGGGGATTATACTTCTAGCCATGGCTGTTCTGTTTGCGGTTTCCAGGCATCTCTTTAAAGGTGAAGATATATTGTCCGGATATATCAGGCAATTGGATGAGATGAAAAGGAAAAGGGCTGCAATTGGCAGTGAAACCAATCGAGTGAGTGAAGGAGAGTCGATGGGTCGGTTGCTTGAACTGGACCAACGTCTTCAAAGGCGGTTTGAAAGTGAAAAGTTTAAATATGAAGAAAGGGAGGAAGCGTTTGAATCGACCATTCAGGAATATGCTACTTGGGAAGCTAGCAGGGACCGATTGGATAAAGAAGTGAGGAGCATCTTAAGCGGTTGGGGTCTGTCTTATCCCGGAATGGAAATCAATCTTGAATCTGTATTTGAACTTCTTGAGAAATGGAAAGAAGCCGTTGATAGGAAATATGAAGCAATCAAGATGCACAATTTTCTGCATGCAGAATTTGAGGGGAAATCGAAGGCTTTATTTCATTTTGCACACCGCCTTGATT
Source organism: Peribacillus sp. YIM B13472 (assembly GCF_042788005.1). Taxonomy (NCBI): domain Bacteria; kingdom Bacillati; phylum Bacillota; class Bacilli; order Caryophanales; family Bacillaceae; genus Peribacillus; species Peribacillus sp. YIM B13472. The sequence goes on along the minus strand of NZ_JBHZPG010000034.1, from coordinate 29,322 downwards.
TTGAACCATCCACATGGCGGGAAGCGATTGGCCTATTGAAACGGGAAATGAATAAAGCGGTTGAATTCTCCGTTCAGCTAATACAATGGATGCAGGAACGGAGTCATTTGGCGAACGAAATCGAGCAGTTGACGATGGAAAAAGGCTATCTTGATGCAGAAATGGAAAAGCTTTTTAAGTTAGCGAAGGTCAAGGACGAGGAAGAGTTCAGGCAAGACGCTGCATTGTCCGAAAAGAAAATTGCTTTACAAAAACAGCTTGATTTGATCACCATTCAAATTGGGCAATCGAGAATGCTGCCTGAACAAATCCAAACATACCTAAAACAGGGGATCAACACGTATACATTTGAAAATTCAGAACGGAAACGTAAGGATTCTGTAAAGGTGAAATCGCTTTTATTAGAGAAACAGGCGGATGCGAAGCATAAGATAAAACAGCTTGAAGTTTCAGGGATTTATGATGACTTACTTCATCGTTTTTATGAAGAAAAAGCTGCTTTTAATGAAGAGGCAAAGGAATGGGCGAAATTGGCAATAGCCAAAAGCTTATTGAATAAAACCTTGGACCGATATAAAAGGGAACGCCTACCGAAGGTCATCGCTGATGCAGAGCGGCATTTTTCCTTTTTAACGAATGGAAGCTATCATAAAATCATCCTTGATCAGTCGGGAGAAGGCATTTGGGTACAGCGCAGTGATGGTTTGAGTTTCAGGGTTGAAGAGGTCAGCCGCGGGACAGCAGAGCAAATTTATGTTTCCCTAAGGCTCGCACTTGCTGATCATACTTTTGAAAATGATCCATTCCCTCTCATCATTGATGATAGTTTCGTCAATTTTGATGCGGAAAGGACAAAACGGATGCTCGAGTTATTGAAAAAGGTTTCGGAAAAACGGCAAATTTTATTTTTTACTTGTCACCGATATATAATGGAGTACTTTAGCGAAAACCAAGTGATTCGTCTATCCAGCCCCGTATTGCGACAAGATATGAATGATTTGATCATCCCGAAATATAATGGGTTATTAACTATTAATAAAGAGAGTGAAGTCATTGAAAATGAATGAGTTTGTAAGCCACCATGATTCTTCTTTGGAGCTAATCATCGAAAAGGAGTTTCCTGGTGAACGATGTGTTGGGGGAAAATATTCTGCCAAAGGACATAGCATCACTTTATATGAGAGAGATATCGAAATTCAGTGTGAACGCTCTCTAGGCTCGCTTGCAAGGCTTGAGGAATATTCATGGGTGATTCTCACACATGAGTTGGGCCACGCATTGGATCCCGACCTTGCTGTGCTTAGTGAGGAGCTATTCAATACAGGAAAATCAGAAATCCTTTATCAAATAGAGGTCAATGCATGGAATATTGCAGAAGGATTAATTCCTTTCATCTTTCAGGATTTATTTACCTTCATTAGGGATGAATCCCTGGAACATTGTACAAATCGCATGCTGGTCGGTTAAAAGGCTCTCCATATGGAGGGCTTTTTTTTATTTTCCGCTAAATGAAGCTTGGAAATTCCGATAGGGTTTGCGCCGAGGGGGAGAATGGACTATTGAATCGTTCGGAAGCTACAGGAAGTCGTAAATGATTTGGCAAGACATAATGTGCTAATTTTTTTACATTAATGTTTCCAAAGGAGGCTTCATATCTTTAAAGGGGTATTCACTTTAATGAAACGTTTAAGAGGAATGGGACATGGATTTTTTTGTTTATATTTTTTAAAAGATTGACAGTGAGAATCATTTTCATTAAACTAGTATTATTAGACTAAAAGGGGAGTATTTTAATGCGACCAGCTATTAACACACAGTCTTTATCGCTCGGTTATGGTGAAAAATTAATTATAAATGATATGAATATAGAAATACCCAAAGGGGAGATCACCGTATTCATCGGTGCTAATGGATGTGGAAAATCAACACTGCTAAGGTCGGTTGCCCGATTGTTAAAACCTCAATCCGGCTCAGTTTTGCTCGAAGGCAAAGCGATTTCGACCATGTCATCGAAGGATGTAGCAAGAAAGATGGCGATTCTTCCACAATCCCCGGTTGCTCCTGAAGGACTTACAGTCTATCAACTTGTTAAACAAGGAAGGTATCCTTATCAAAGTTGGTTGAAACAGTGGAGTTCCGTGGATGAAGAAAAAGTTCAAAAGGCGATTGAAGCGACGAACCTGACCGGTTTGAAGGATCAGGCAGTCGATGAATTATCGGGAGGCCAGAAGCAACGGGCATGGATAGCAATGACGCTGGCTCAGGATACGGACATCATTTTGTTGGATGAACCGACTACATATCTTGATATGACCCATCAAATCGAGATTTTGGACTTATTGTTCGACTTGAATGAATTTGAGAACCGAACAATCGTGATGGTGCTTCATGATTTGAATTTAGCTTGCCGTTATGCGGATAATCTGGTGGCACTTAAAGATGGGGCGATACATGCTCAAGGTCGGCCAGAGGATATCATCACGCCTGAATTGGTACAGCATGTATTCAGCATGGAATGTCAAATTTCTTTTGATCCAATTTTCGGCAGTCCCATGTGTGTCCCGTTTGGTAAAGGCCGCTACGCCCAAAGACAGGTAAAAGCGCTGGCCAATGCATAACCTAACACCAGCTATTGAAAAAGAGCTGCAGGGATATCGCATTTCCTTTCGAGATGAAGACAAAGTTTCCAAGAGCTTCAATCATGCTGATGAGCTTATTCAGTATGCTCAAGCCCGGACTGGTGCTGAAACGTCAAGGATAGCAATTTCAATGTGGTTCAGACGCTATGCTTTTTTTGTCACGGCACAATTTTACATGTTCAGCAAACATCGGCTTATCTGGGAAGGCACACTTCAGGAAATTGGCGTTTTGGATGATCCAGAAGATGAACATTGGCTCCCGAATTTTTTGCTGAAAACTAACAGGTGGAGCAATGTCACGGAAAAGGAAAGCACATCTGCCCTCCATTCCATATTAAGGAGCTTTGGTGCTGATGCCATTCGCTTCTTTTCCGGAACTGCTAAAATATCGAAACTAGTGCTCTGGGAAAATATTTGGAGTTATACGGTATGGATGTATAGTGAGTTATTGAAGCAGGCAGATATAAAGACGCGAGTTGAAAAGGACATTGAAATGCTGCTTGAAGATGAAGTATGGCTGAATATTGAAACGCATTCGCCCTTTAAACGATTCATTGGGGAAAAAAGTGTTCCGGCGTCCATGAATCCTTATAAACGGGTGACATGCTGTTTATATTACCGAATTGAGGGTCAGGAAAAATGCGCGTATTGTCCGAACAATAACTGTTGAAATACATTTGATTGGAGAGCCAGGCTTGGGGTCAAGCCTGGTTTTCTTGTGGAGTGATAAGAGACGGCCAGCTTAGGCCTTTTCTTGTCCATTGTCTATCACTTATTAACGAAAACTAAACGCACTAACGAGATTGGTATGTTATAATGTTGATATTTAATTGAACGGAGGCAGTCGCATGGGAAATGGGATCATACACTACGGAATTGGTGAAGTAGTAGATATATATATGTACATTAAAACGAGTACAAAAGCGGTGGCAAGTAATGGAAAGCCGTTTTTAACATTGATTTTGTGCGATAAAACCGGGGAGATCGAGGCAAAGCTATGGGATGTTTCCGAGGCTGATGAGAAAACATACAGTGCGGAAGCTACGGTGAAAGTTCAAGGGGAAGTCCAGAATTATCGAGGACGCAGCCAATTGAAAATCCGTAATATCAGAATTACTTCAGATATTGATGGGGTAACGAAAGCCGATTTAATTCAAACGGCCCCTATAAGTCAGGAAGAAATGATGGAAACCATCACTCAATTCATTTTTGAAATGAGGAATCCGAATATCCAAAGGGTGACTAGGCATCTCATAAAAAAATATCAGAATGAATTCCTGACGTTTCCTGCTGCCACCAAGAACCATCATGAGTATATGTCGGGTCTGGCCTATCACGTTGTATCGATGCTAGGGCTGGCTAAGGCCATTTCAACACTATATCCTTCCCTCAATAAGGATCTTTTATATGCAGGAGTCATTCTCCATGACCTTGGAAAGGTACATGAGCTTTCTGGACCTGTTTCGACTGTTTATACAGTGGAAGGGAACTTGTTGGGGCATATCACCATCATGGTAAATGAAGTCGGCAAAGCTGCAGAGGAATTGGGTATTGAAGCGGAAGAAATCATGATTCTCAAGCACTTGATATTAAGCCACCATGGTAAAGCTGAGTGGGGCAGTCCAAAACCGCCAATGGTTAGGGAAGCGGAAGTGCTGCATTATATTGATAATATGGATGCCAAGATAAATATGATGGACCGGGCATTGGAAAAAGTGAAACCGGGTGAATTTACGGAAAGAGTCTTCGCGCTCGATAATCGTTCATTCTATAAACCAACATTTTAATGAAATATGTTTCTTTCTCGATGGAGAAAGAAGCATATTTTTTTTGTTCGCGCATATTCTCTAGTAAATGAATAGTAGATTTTTTGGGAGGGAATGGACATGCCAATTTGGATCTGGTTCGTGTTTATTGGGATAATTGTCAGTGCAGTCATGTCAATTTGGACAGCTAGGCAGGAACGCCTCATAGATGATGCTTGGATTGAGAAGGAAGGTCAGAAGTATATTGAACGCATGGAAGAAGAGCGCGAGAGGCGTAAGAAGGATATAAATCAGGGGGCATGACTCGAATGATGAAAAAAAGCGACAGGCAAATCCTGTCGCTTTTTTTCTATTCAATTATTTTTCAGCCTTGGTTGTGTCACCAGAAGTGATGGCATCTTTTAGATCTTTATCTTTAATCTTCACGTCCGCTTTTTTGACTTCTGAATTCAAAATATCCTGAACTTTAGTTTGGTCAATTTGAGCGACTTTCAAATCATATTCAAGATCTTTTTTCATATCTTTGTATGATTTTTTTTCTTTTGTATCAAGAAGTTGGATGATGTGGTAGCCGTAATCGGATTTAATCGGCTTGCTGATTTCATCTTTCTTCATTTTGTAAGCTTGTTCTTCAAATGCAGGAACCATTTCACCTTGTCCGAACCAGCCTAGCTCGCCGCCTTTTTCAGCTGTGCCTGTGTCTGTTGAATATTCTTTTGCAAGTTTAGCGAAATCTTCGCCTTTGTCCAATTTAGCTTTAACTTCGTTGGCTGTTTTTTGGTCTTTCACTAGAATATGTCTCGCTTTGATTTGTGGTTTATAGTCTTCATAAGCTTTTTTCACATCAGCTTCTTTAACTTTTATATCGGCAACGGCTGCTTTTTCTTGAAGCATGCCGATTTTAAGTGCACGTTTAAGATCATCTTCGCTCTTATATCCGGAAGAGGCCAGGGCCGTTTCAAAATTTTCACCCATTTGCTCTTTAAGTTCGTCCGTTTTAGCTTTAACTTCTTTATCAGTTACTGTATATTTTTCAGAAAGAACTTTTTCATAAACAAGTTCCTGAAGAACGGTTTCACCATAACGGTCTTTCATTACATTGTAAAATTCTTCTTTAGTTATATCCCCCGCTTTAGTTTCCACGACTGCTTCCTTGTCGCTGTTGCATGCTGTAAGTCCGATCAGCCCTGCAGTAACAGCAATCGATAATGCCCACTTCTTCATAAAAACAACTCCTAGTTTTAAGTTTCTGGTTTGCAATTTTTCGTATTTCCACAAAATTAACTATAACATATTCTGGTTACTTTACAAAAAATAATATATTGGTGTATGAATAAGATTTTTTTGAAAAATGGGTGTACGCCTACCCAGATAATAAACCATTACATATGATAAATCGAGGACAACAAAAGGGGGTAGGAAAATGAGTAATGGATTTAACGGAGGTTTCGCTTTGTTAGTGGTGTTATTCATATTATTAATAATTGTAGGATCAGCCTGTTTCTAATCGGTTGCAAAATTAATAATGGAAAGAGCCCACTCCTTTTGTCATGGAGTTGAATAGGATAGGGTAGCCGCTCAACAAAAAGACGAAGTGAATATCAAGCTTAGAAAGGAATGGATTCCTTTTGGCGGATTTAAGGGTGTGCATGAAATTACAATTACTTAAGAATGGAAAGGAGGAAGATCAATGTCTGGAGGAATAGGTGGAGGCTTTGCTCTAATTGTCGTTCTTTTCATCCTGTTAATCATCATTGGAGCTTCTTGGTTATAAACTCATAAACAAAAGGCGAAGCTGTTGGCTTCGCCCTTTTTCTTTATGTGGATAATGCCCCGGGTATCACCAATGTATGTAACAAATGATGGCCATCATTTGTTGCTCATCTCTACGTATACAAAATTTCAATATAGGAGGATAATAACATAATAGTAATTAATACATTAATGGTCCTGAATACTTTAGGCTGCCGGTCTTCAGCAATTTCCTTTTGAATGCATAAAGAGTTTGTCATTCTATTAATATTATAAAGGATCAAAATAGCAAAAATAATAAACCAGAACGAGATCAAAACCTAAAATCCCTCCTTGCAAAACATCATGTATAAATACGATACCAAATTATAATGAAAAAAGATACCTAAAAATCTTATTGGACATCTTTATGAATAAAATCACTTTTGAATAAGTATATCGTATCCTTCGAGATGTTCCTCGATAAAAGAATGCCTTGGGGAACCAATCAGGTTTTTTATATAAATAAAATCCGATACGCATAATCCGGTGTGCAGGGATAATAAAATAGTGAAATAATGAATGTAATGTGGAAAACTAAGGGCACAACCAATCAATATGACAGACATAATGACAAAAGGCAGCCCAAGGGTCAAAAGATAAAGATGCTTTCGAATCGGAACATGTACATTGACATTGCATGTAAGCACAAGGTTCCACTTCAAGGACCAAGAAGTTTTTACTTTTTTACATAATAATCGTAAAGGTAAATAGTGTAATAGTTTGTGAACAGGATATAATAAGAGCAATAGGCTAAAAAATACCATTGTTTGATCGCCATACAAAATTACATGAGTTAAAAGGACACTTAATAATGTATAGATCAGAACAAAAGACAACAATATAGTAAAAACTGAAAAAAAGATCAGACGGCAACTGCCATATTGTTTTGCCACGTCAATTGTTTTCCACGAATTCATTTCGAAATCAGCCCTCCAAAGCCGTTTTAATATACTTACATACATTACGATGAAAGGGTGGAAAAAGCAATGAAATTCTTGGATTAACTTTAAGATAAAATCACTATAGTGTGTAGGCAAGCTAAGAACGTTTAGGGCCAGGTTTTGAACCAGGGATCTGACGGATTACTTAGCGTGAAAAATCAAAAATTAATTATATGCCTTTTATGATAAATTGAATGATCGATTGGGGATAAGTGATGTATGAAAAATATAAATGAAGAAATAGAAATACTCCGTTTTCATCAACGGCTTTTATTAAACCTGATACGCAATCCGGAGGCCAAGTTGGACTATCTATTTGTGGAAAAAAATTTCACGAAGAAGGAAGCGGAAGAATTATTGGAAACATGTGATATGTTGAGCAAACGCTATGAAATAGAAAAAGCGGAAGGGTATATGAACTTTCGACCGCTTTTTAATCAATTTGAAAGAAATGTTAATCCAAAAATAACCATAAAGGAATGCATTGATGCATGCCTCTCACAGGGTTTATATGTATCATTCATGAAGGAAATGGATGGAGTATGAGATTAAACTGGCTCAGTTTCTTTCTCTATCTTTTTTTTTGTGATTTTACCCTCCACGTCAGTAAACTCCTGATCAATGTTATCGAAGGATCGTTCAAAGATTTGCATGAAATCTTCACCGTAGATATTACGGATGATGGCCATCATTTCAATCATATCCGGAAACTTGCCATAAAGCTCACGCAGTGGAAGTGCACCTGAGAAAGCAGAGTTCTTGCTTGGGTCGTATGTCTCCATTAAATCAAGAAGAATTTTTTCACCTTCCGCTGTGATCTCTATATACGTATTCCTTTTGTCATTTTCTTTTTTGGAAAATGTTAAGTATCCGCGTTCCTCTAATTTTTTTGAAAAGTTAAATGCTGTAGAAACATGCATGACCCCAAATTTTGCAACATCAGAAATGGAAGAGCCATTAAGATGGTAGGCAATCCAAAGAATATGATGCTCATTGATATTTAAATCATAGGGTTTGATCCATTGCTGCCAATCTTTTTCAATCGATTTCCATAATGCTTTGCTTAATTGTGCAATTCGTTGACTAAAAATCATTGCTTCTTTCATAGAATAATTTTTATTCTGCATATTATGGGCTCACCTACTTATAAGATTCTATATATTTATTATGACAATAAAATAAAAATTAATAAAGAAAAATATTTGCAAAATTTTTAGAAAATTTTAGTTTTTTAATGAATTCTCCATTCTTCTCCAATAAACCGTGTAATTTATTGGGAAAAATGGAGAATCAGGTTTGTGTGACGATGTCAGCTATTAATTTTTAGAAGAAGGGGTGGCCGCTTCCAATTCTTTCAATGAATTTTCAATTTCTTGAACGTTCTTCAATAATTCATTTTTATTGGGTTCGATTTCCCGCTTCCAGTTCTCGATGACGACCTGAACATCCGAAATGAACGTTTTTACCGTTTCTTTGCTGATTTGTGAAGCTTCCATCGTGTCATCTTTAATATTTAGCATTTTTACCTTAAATTCATCAATTGTATTCTTAATTTCTTCGGTATTCGTTTTGATGCGGGTCCGTAGGTCCTTACCTGAACTTGGTGTTGAAAGTAAGGTTGCCGCACCAGCTACTACTGTTCCGGTCAAAAAGCCAATTAGTAATGATTTTGCTTTCATTAGGATCACCTCATTTTATAATATGTTTTCGCTTTCCATGGTCTGAATCCCTGCTGAAAAAAGCATCAATTGGAAATTATGATAAATAGGGAGAGAAATACTATTGATATCAAAATACCATAATTTTCATCCTTATGGAAGAGTATCGACCATTTTATCTTTATATCACAAAAATATTTTTTTAAACTTAGAGAGTAAATATATAATATTTAAAAATAACTTGAAGCTTTATTAATAATGCTTCATATAAAGGGAAGAGCAGCATATAGATAATAAAAACAAGCTGTCGGAACATGGATGGCACTGGTGGGTAAAGAATGAAAATCATTTTTTTATTAGGTCTGGTATGCGTGTGCGGAATGGGGTATTTTCTAAGGCAAGCTAAAACTCCTGGCATCTATCCGCCTAAGAGGGTGCTCCAGGCTAGAGCCTTCGCTATGGGCCTCCCAGGGGTTTTACTGCTTTTCATTTGGTTTATGTGGATATTGATTCAATGACCGACGAAGGATGATTATGACTAGAATTGCAGATTCATAAGATTGGAAAAAAAGCACCGGATATTCCGGTGCTTTTTTAGGTATGATGATCCTGCTGCTTAAGCATTAATGGGTATATTTGATTTTCTTACGATGCCGTTCACAATTGGATAAATGATGACCATCGCAACTGTATTTAACAGTACGGCAGGAAGTACAACAGCGCCGAAAAGTGCAACGAAAGGCCCTGGAAGGGAAACGATATAATAAGCCGAACCAAGGAAGACAGCGCCGGAAATCATTGTTCCTACGGCAGTCAAGATACTAACGGTCACAACGGATGTTGAAAACTTCTTAAGACTGATGAATAAAAGGTAAAACAGAAAGGCTGTTGCCAATTTGTCTATGATATTTGGAATCTGTCCACCAGGAAATGTAGTTGTCATGGCAGAGATGGCTCCAGCAGCCAGGGCGACAATGAAAACATTCTTCTTCGCGGGAAACAGGGTAATCGCCAAAAACATCATCAACAGCATCATATCCGGTTTCATTCCAAGGAAGAATCCAGGTACGATAAAATGCAGGGCAGCCCCAATCCCGATTAATAGGGACAGTGACACAAGGGTTTTCGTTTTCATTTACTCATCTCTCCTATTCTCATCTCAACTAACATCTTTTCTTCAACAATGCACTATTGCCTGTTGCAAGAAGTTTAAAATAGTATATCATAAGACCTATTTTTTTAGAAGTTATATTTATTTGATTTAAAGGATTTGAGCTTCCTTCGCTTTATACGATTCCTGGAATTTCTTCATGAAATCCGCAAGGTCCTGGCAATGGGATAGAGGGACAGCATTATAGATGGATGCTCTGCAGCCACCGATGGAACGGTGACCGTTCAGTCCTACGAATCCGGCTTGCTTTGCCTCTTTAAGGAATTGTACTTCAGCTTCTTCTGACGGAAGCGTGAACGTCACATTCATTAAAGAACGGCTGTCCGGTACGGCATGGCCTTTATAAAAACCATCGCTGCCGTCGATGGCATCGTAAATGACTTTTGCTTTTTCATCATTGACTTCAGCAATCTTTTCCACGCCGCCCTGTTCTTTTGCCCAATCCAACACAAGGGACAATAAGTAAATGGCCAATGTCGGAGGAGTGTTGTATAAAGAGTTATTTTTTGAATAGATAGAATAGTTCATCATGGATGGGATTTTGTCATTATCCGTAATTAAATCTTTACGGATGATAACGACTGTGATTCCTGATGGACCCAGATTCTTTTGTGCACCTGCATAGATGATGCCGAATTTACTAACATCAATTTTTTTGCTGAGAATATCACTTGACATATCAGCTACTAAAGGAATGCCACCTGTTTCCGGGAAGTCCTTCCATTGCGTTCCGTAAATCGTATTATTGCTTGTGATATGAAGATATGCAGCATCATCATTCAATTGGATGTCTTCGACTTTAGGGATGAACGCATATTTTTCATCTTTGGATGAAGCGACAACAGCCGTTTCACCAACCTTTTTGGCCTCTTTTAATGCCTTTTCCGACCAAGAACCAGTTAGGACATAATCTGCCCTTTTCCCATCATTCAAAATGTTCATGGGAATCATGGAAAATTGTAGACTTGCTCCTCCTTGAAGCAGGAGAACTTCATAATTTTCAGGAATTTCCATGAGGTCTTTTAATGATTGAATGGCATGGTTATGAATTTTTTCGAATTCCGAACTTCTATGGCTTAATTCCATTACGGACATACCGGAATCCTCAATATTCAACCATTCGTTTTGGGCTCTTTGTAAAACTTCTAAGGGAAGGGCGGCTGGCCCAGCGTTAAAATTGTGTGCGCGTTTCAATTTTTTTCCTCCTATATGACTATGTGATAAAGTATTTGAGACTATTCATATATCCTACCAGAAAACTAAATTTAATAGGAGGAAAATTTAGAATTTTACGTGACAATCCGTTTTAATGATTGGCAAAAGTAAAAAGGTCCTGCACTTTGAGTGAGGACCAAACCGGGATCATCGTTTTTTCATGCAACCAGCGTTTAGCTAACGTGCAATTGCCGATTCTTATAAAAAGATATAAAGAAAGGAGAAGGAAACCTTCACTGGCCATCACAGTCTCATTTTAAATGCTGTGCAATGGAGTCAGCTATTTGTTTCAGGTCATCTGGTGTATAGTCGCTAGTATTCGTTTTCCAAACAGCACCAAAGCCGTCACCTTCCCCATGCCGAGGAATTAAATGCATATGAAAATGGAAAACGGACTGTCCTGCGGCTTCCCCGTTATTATTTAAAAGGTTCAGGCCTACAGGTTGGAATTCCTGTTTCATGGCGCGGGCAATTTCCGGCACCACTTCAAAAAGATTCTTGGCAATCTCAGGTGTCAACTCATAAAGATTTTCCTTATGTACTTTAGGTATTACAAGCGTATGGCCTTTTGTTACTTGACTGATATCGAGAAAAGCCAATACATGTTCATTTTCGAAAACTTTCGTACTTGGAATTTCCCCATCGATAATTTTGCAAAAAATGCAATCACTCATTAAAAACGCTCCTTTAAAAGTTAATGTATTTGGTTAATCGTACCATAGCTTGAATCCTTGAGAAAAGGAAAAATCATAAAAACAGGATGCAACATTAAGTTGCACCCTGCCTGTCGAAAAAGGGGGTTTTTGCTTCAAAATTCGCATTAGCATAAATTCTCTGCGACAAACACCTCATCTACATTGTAGTAAAATATGGTTATTATCTGATTAGAGATTTTCCATTCAAAGCAACCATCTCCTATATCTTTAAAGTTTCATCAACTTTCAAAGCATAATTGATAATTATTGAATGATTTTTCTGCTTTTACGTGCAAGTCAACCATCTCCTTGCTCGAAACGATTTTTTTTAATGAAGCTTCTGGTTTAATTCAGTTATACGTCTTTAACTGACACCTCATTTACAATATGATGTGAATCATTTGTAATAAAATTTATGGGTATTTCAGTGTAATACGTCTTTAACTGACACCTCATTTACAATATGATGTGAATCACACGTAATGACTAACCCCTTCTTCCTTAATTATGATGGCCACTTAGCGGGAAAAATATAATTAGTTATTTATGGAAATTTTGTTCCGGGTACACTCGACTATATAAAAGCAGGAGAATTTGATAAAATGGAAATAAGAACCTCTATATAGAAAGGATCGTTTATATGTCCTTATTGGAAATAAAGCAATTAGTGGGCGGATACACGAAAACGCCCGTTTTAAAGGGAATAAGTTTTGACATTCAACCGAATGAGCTAGTAGGGTTGATTGGGCTCAACGGGGCTGGGAAAAGTACGACGATTAAACATATCATCGGACTCATGGAGCCGAAAGGCGGAAGTGTCTCGATTCATGGTAAGACACTTGCCCAGGACCCGGATACATATCGTAAACAATTTACTTATGTTCCAGAAACGCCAATCTTGTATGATGAGCTTACACTTGAGGAGCATTTAAAGCTTACGGCAATGGCACATGGTTTGGCGGAAGCCACATTTAAAGAAAGGATGGACGTTCTATTAAAGGAATTCCATATGGAAAAAAGACTTAAATGGTTTCCTGCCCATTTTTCAAAGGGAATGAAGCAAAAGGTCATGATAATGTGCGCCTTTTTAGTACAGCCATCTTTGTATATCGTCGACGAACCCTTCGTGGGTCTTGATCCATTAGGCATTCAATCCCTGCTTGATTTGATGAGGAAAATGAAAGAGAGCGGAGCGGGAATATTAATGTCTACACACATACTGGCGACAGCCGAGAGGTATTGTGATTCATTCATCATATTGCATAATGGAGAGATCCGGGCAAAAGGCAATCTTGAGCAGCTTCGTGAACAATTTTCCATGCCGGGTGCAACACTTGACGATTTATACATTCAATTGACGAAAGAAGAAATCGGTCATGAATAGTCAAAATCTCTGGAAGGAAAGATATTTAGGCTATATAAATGAAACGCAAAAATATCTTCGCTATATTTTTAATGGCCACCTAGTTTTTGTCATGGTTTTGGTTCTTGGTGGTTTGGCTTATTATTACAGTGATTGGGTGAAGACGTTAGACAGTGATTTCCCTGCTGAATTGATCATGGCCTTTGTTTTATCGATCATTGTAACCAGAAGCCCGATTAATACTTTTTTGAAAGAACCTGATACGGTATTCCTGCTTCCGCTTGAAACGAAGTTGAGAAGCTATTTCAAGAATTCACTGATATTAAGTTGGTTCATGCAGGGGTTCATTCTTCTGGTTGTCCTCATTGCATCTATACCGATGTATTCGAAGGTTACGGGTGCAGGAGGTACGGACCTTGGAATCATCCTGGTCGTTTTGCTTATTTTGAAGTTCTTGAATTTAACCATGCGCTGGCAGGTGTTGAAATATCAGGATACATCAGTGAGCCATTGGGACTCTCTCATCCGCTTTTTACTTAATGGGGTGATTCTTTATTTCATCTGTTCAAGGGCAAATATACTGTTTGCACTTATAACATTTTTATTATTGTTAGGACTTTACATGTATTACCGAAGCGCAACTAAAGGGTTTGTGCTTAAGTGGGAACGGCTGGTGGAACTGGAAAACAAGAGGATGAATTCTTTTTATCGAATAGCGAACATGTTTACTGATGTTCCCCATTTGAAAGGAAAGGTAGCAAGAAGGAAATGGATGGACTGGCTATTATCATTCATTCCGTATGGTGAAAAATCAACGTATACCTACCTTTACGCCCGTACTCTGTTGCGATCGAATGATTATGTGGGACTTTGTTTTCGCTTGACTATCATTGGGTCAGTGATTTTAAGTGTATTCACTAACATATGGGCACATTTGATTGTAACCTTCATGTTCCTATTCATGACAGCCCTGCAACTGCTGCCGGTTTGGAAGGCTCATGAATGGAAGGTATGGGTCTCATTGTATCCATTACCAGCAAAAATGAGAGAATCTGCAGTCATAAAGCTAATTTCCTATTTCTTATTATTTGAGGACCTTGTCTTCGGTTTGGTCCTGCTAGTGAAAGGGGAATGGATGTCCGCTTTAGCCGCCTTGGCAATGGGGCTTGTTTTCTTACTCGTTTTTAAAATTTATGCAGCAAAGAAAATTAAAAATTTTTAATCAGAAGCTGATTTTTCATAAAATCAGCTTTTTCTTTTAAGAAATGAAAATTGAAACTAAAAGCCTCATAAGGGGTATATACATATTTAACGGAGGTGTTAAATCATGGATGAATATGGACAAAAGGCATTATTAGAACTAGTATCATGGAAAAAGAAAGTAGCCAAGAAATCCGGCAGGCTTGAGCGGATGTCCAAAAAGGCGCAAATCAAAATGAATAGTTATATTCCAGAACGAGTGCACAAAATGATTACTGATAGTATTAAAGGGATGATTGAGGCCGTATTATCAGGTTCGAAATATATGTCTAAAGAAAAAAATGTAGTGCTTCTCTCCTTGCAGCAAAAAGAAGAATGGGTTGCAGAAACGGTAACGGCCTATCGGAAAACGGCCGTTATAGAAGGTGTGGGAACCGGAGCGGCAGGGCTTTTAATTGGATTGGCTGATTTCCCATTACTGCTTAGCATAAAGATGAAGTTATTATTCGAAATATCCCGTATATATGGTTTTGATCCAAATGAATATGAGGAACGCCTGTTCATCCTCCATATCTTTCAGATGGCATTTTCGAGCGAGGAAAAAAAACTGGAAACATTACGGGTAATAGAAGAATGGGATTCAGGGAAATGTCCGGAAATAGACTGGCAAGAATTACAGCAGGAATATCGCGATCACATCGATGTCATCAAAATGTTCCAGCTAGTCCCAGGGTTTGGGGCAGCTGTCGGTGCATATGCCAACCATCACTTGTTGGAACAACTTGGGGAGACGGCTGTCAATTGTTACCGAATCAGACTTCTAAAAGAGTAAGGGACGTGGAAAACCCGTCCCTTTTTCATTACCGTAATAAAGATTCATTCACCTTTTGCGATGATTGTTTCTTATTGTGATAGGTTACAGCTGCAGTGCCCAATATTTTGGCTGCAATGAGCATCGCTTTTTCATCGATGTCAAACAAAGGATGATGATGCGGATATGTATGTTCATTTTTTGGCTTGGCCCCTGTAAAGAAGAATGTTCCTTTCACATTTTGTAAATAATAAGAAAAATCTTCACCTGTCATATCCGGGTCAATTTCCTCTGTAATCAAAACTTCCTTGACGGATTCAGTGCTTTCGATGAGGAATTTAGTTTCCTCTATATGTGGAATAACAGCTGGATAACCCTGAAAGTATTTATATTCATAAGTGCAGTCCGCAGCTAGGCAGGTTCCTTTAACAACCCGCTCCATTTCTTCGCTTATGAATGAACGGACATCTTCCTTGAAAGTGCGGACGGTCCCGATTATTCTAGCCTTATCTGCAATGACGTTAAAGGCATTATCCGCTACAAAGGAACCGACGGTAATGACTGCAGAATCTATTGGGTTAAGGCGGCGGCTTACGATTTGCTGTAGGGCCATGACTAGCTGAGAGCCGACTACGATTGCATCACGGGTCTTATGAGGCTGGGCTCCATGTCCGCCCTGCCCTTGAATGGTGATTTCAAAACGGTCAGCAGCGGCCATAATGGGGCCATAAGCGTATTGTACAGTTCCGGTAGGGACCGTAGCCCATAAATGGGTGCCGAAAATTACATCCACCCCATCTAGGCAGCCAGCCTCAATCATCGGTTTGGCACCTCCTGGAGCATATTCTTCAGCATGCTGATGGATAAATATATATTCACCTTCGAGCTCATCCTTCAGATCATTCAGATTTTTTGCAAGGACAAGGAGTGTCGCTGTATGGCCATCGTGTCCACACGCATGCATTACCCCGGGTACGGAAGATTTATAGGGAACTTCTTTTTCATCCTGAATGGGTAAGGCGTCGAAATCAGCGCGCAAAGCTACGGTTTTACCAGGTTTATTGCCTGTGATCTTGGCAATAACACCATTACCGCCTACATTTGTCCGGTGTTCGATTCCAAGTTTTTTATAATATCCAGCGATGAAGGCCGCCGTTTGGGTTTCTTGAAAGGAAAGCTCGGGATGTTGATGAAGATAACGTCTGATGGAAACCATTTCTTCATATGAACCATCTAGAAGATCATGTAATCGCTGTATCATTTTGTGCCTCCTAATGATTGGATTAATTGTAAATAGTATATCATATTCTGAATAATCCAAAGTGAATTAAATACCTTGAGGAGATATATATAATGATTAAATATTCCTGGATTGCTATGGTTTTGATTTGCTTGTTGCTATTCTTTTTTTGATGCAAGAAGTCCAGAGTGAGAAGACTTTAGCGTTCGATACATATATTGCGAAACTTTTTTCGGTAGGTGAGAATATTTTTCGTTCACTTTCTTCAAGCCTATTACATATCTTGGGAAATCCAAGTTCATTGGTTTTGGAAGCTTATTGTGGGTTCTATATTTGTGGATAATAAAGAAGGATTATTGGACCATGGCCATCTTCTCTATCGGTATGGCAGGGGGTGATGTATTAAATGGGTGAAAAAAATCATATTAAAAGAGTGCGCCCTAAAAAATCATTTGATGGAGACCGCTGGCTTCATTTTTCCAAGTGGCCACGCAATGGTGGGCCTTATTTTCTTCAGTATGTTTTCTTATTTAATCATGAAAGAATTTAAAGGAAACTCTTTGAAATGGGCAATGGAAATCGGTTTCGTTTGTCTGGTTTTGCTAATCGGGGTCAGCAGGATCGCTATGAAAGTTCACGTTCCAACTTGGCAGGTTTTGCATTAGGAGCGGCATATATTTTAACGCTGTTTAAATTGTATAAATTTTTCGGGCCTAAAGTACTTTGAAAAAAGGGTTCAGATAAAATATATGTAAATAGCCGTTGCATTTCCCCGGAAATAAAGAAGGAATTTGTCGGATTGTTATAGGTTCATAGATTTTTGGGCCGTCCAAAATAACGCTCTGTATTACTGAATTCAAAGAGGCCCATCCTTGAGGGATGGGCCTCTTATTGAGAAAGAATGGATTATTCTTCTGGATCCTTCACCAAAGTATACTGCGTTACATAGGCTTCACCTGAAAACATCTTCTGGCTGGAATTTGTAACGGGAGCTTTGGAGTCGCTGTTATGCGCCTTCTGAAAGGAACTGGACTTCTTCCAGTTCAGGAAATCGGTTTGTTTCTCCCAAATCGTTAAGATTACATAAGTTTCAGAGTTGATTGGCCGCAGTACACGAAGTGCGACAAAACCTGGTTCATTTTCAATGAATCCTGCCCTGTTTTTAAAACGATGTTCGAATACCGGCCTTCCTTCTTCACTGACAGGTATATTGTTCATGACTACATACCCATGATCCTGAAGGTTTCCTTTCCCATCAACTACTTCATACTTACGTGGAGAACTGAAGATCGTTTTACCTGCTGTTTCATGTAAAAGTACTGTAGTGTCAGGATTTTGCATAAGTAATATATTTTCATTCGGATGCTTATCTTTTTTGCTTTTCAAAAAATTGAAACTGCCTGATGTGATGAATACATTCATAAATTCCCCTCCAATATCTATAGTACCTGTATACCCATTTTACCCAATGAATAGTGCTTTTACCATTTCCAATCTAACCAATAGTCTTTGATGCCGGTAAGATACTTATAAAAAAGTCGATTTTCTGACAAATAAATAGGTTGGCTATACTTCTATTATAGAAAAAGCTATAGTTTAAAGAGATTCGATTTGAAATTCAACATCCTTCTGATATTCTATGTAGGTAATGAATAAAAATAGAAACGTGATTGCTTGAAAGGTGGATATTAATGTCTAAGGAAATTACGAATGATACATTTTTAAAAGCTGCAAGAGGAGAGAAAACGGATCATGTGCCTGTTTGGTATATGCGTCAGGCTGGCCGTTCACAGCCGGAATACCGTAAGTTGAAAGAGAAGTACTCCCTTTTTGAGATTACTCATCAGCCGGAATTATGCGCTTATGTGACTAGATTGCCTGTTGAGCAATATGACGTAGACGCTGCGATTTTATATAAAGATATAATGACACCGCTGCCAGCCATTGGTGTGGATGTTGAGATTAAGTCCGGAATCGGTCCAGTCATATCCAATCCGATCCAATCGGTGACAGATGTTGAAAAGTTAGGTGAATTGAACCCGGAGAAAGATATCCCATATGTGTTGGACACGATTAAATTATTGACCACGGAGCAATTATCCGTTCCTTTGATCGGTTTCTCCGGGGCACCGTTCACCATTGCTTCATACATGATTGAAGGCGGCCCATCCAAAAACTACAATAAGACGAAAGCTTTCATGTATTCCGAGCCAAAGGCCTGGTTTGCATTAATGGATAAGCTAGCGGAAATGATCATCGTATATGTCAAGTCACAAATTAAAGCCGGCGTTAGTGCCATCCAAATCTTTGATTCATGGGTAGGTGCTTTGAATGTTAAAGATTACCGCGTGTTCATCAAGCCGATCATGACTCGTATCTTTTCTTCATTGCGTGAAGAAAATGTACCGCTAATCATGTTCGGGGTCGGCGCAAGTCACTTGGCACTTGAGTGGAATGATCTTCCGATTGATGTGGTCGGGCTCGATTGGAGACTGCCAATTACAGAAGCAAGACAAATGGGAATACAGAAAACGGTACAAGGTAATCTTGATCCTGCCCTTCTTTTATCATCATGGGATGTTATAGAAGAACGGACGAAAAGGATCCTGGATCAGGGCATGGAACAGGACGGCTACATCTTTAATCTGGGACATGGGGTTTTCCCTTCCGTAAACCCGGAAACACTGAAGAGGCTGACCGCTTTCATTCATGAATATTCATCAAAAATGAAGTAAGGTGAGCGAGCCATTTGCTAAAAATCATTAATTGGATGCACAATAAAAGAACGAAATCTTTAAATGAGGTGTAATTTCATGTCAAGAAAAAAAATGGGCCTTTTAGTCATGGCTTATGGTACTCCATACACTGAAGAGGATATTGAAAGATATTATACACATATTCGTCATGGGAGACGGCCAAGCGATGAATTGATTGCCGACCTAAAAGGCAGATATGAAGCGATCGGTGGATTATCCCCGCTTGCAAAAATAACGGAAGGACAAGCTGAAGCCCTTGAAAAGAGATTGAATTCCGTTCAGGAAGAAGTTGAATTCAAGGCATATCTTGGACTGAAACATATTGAACCTTTTGTTGAAGACGCAGTGAAACAAATGCATGAAGATGGAATCGAAGAAGCGGTCAGTATAGTATTGGCACCGCATTTTTCAACATTCAGCGTGAAGTCTTATAATGGACGTGCCCAGGATGAAGCCGCTAAATTGGGGGACCTGACCATCACTTCCGTTGAAAGCTGGTATGATGAGCCGAAATTCATTCAATATTGGGTAGACCAAGTAAAAGAAGTAATCGGGAAAATGACCTCGGAAGAACGCGATAACTTCGCTTTGATTGTGTCGGCACATAGCCTCCCTGAAAAAATCCTGCAATCAGGAGATCCGTATCCAAATCAACTGAAAGAAACGGCAGACATGATTGCTGAAGGAGCAGGGGTTACCAATTATGCAGTAGGCTGGCAAAGCGCTGGACAAACACCTGAACCATGGTTGGGACCTGATGTACAGGATTTAACCAGAGATCTCCATCAAACAAAAGGTTATAAAGCTTTCATTTATATTCCTGTTGGCTTTGTTGCCGAGCACCTTGAAGTCCTTTATGATAACGATTATGAATGTAAGGTTGTGACGGAAGAGATTGGTGCAGGTTACTATAGGCCGGATATGCCCAATGTTAAACCTGAATTCATCGATGCCTTGGCCACAATCATTTTAAACAAATTACAGGAAAAGTGATCAATCAATAGAGGAAATTGGTTTAACCGTGCTTACAATGTGCTCTACATATTTTCATATGAAGTTGATAGATGCCATACACCTGGAAAAGCGGCGCTTTTTTTACTTTACCTGAGTGATTTAAATTAATACCCTTTTGAAAAAGTGGCTGTCCATTAATGAGGATGGCCATTGTTTCTCTAAAAAATTGAAAATTTAATTGAAAAGACTGAATATTTTTGGTATGATATCGTTGAACATAATGACTGTTTTGTCCGTTTGGTCAGGATTGAGGTGGAAAATGTCTGTTGATCGTAAAAAATTAATTTTAGAAGCCGCGACCAAGTCGTTTTCACTTTTTGGATATAAGGCAACGACGATGGATCAAGTCGCTAAAATTGCCAATGTGGGAAAAGGGACCATTTATACCTTTTATAAAAATAAAGAAGAGCTGTTTAAAGAAATCGTTCAGCGGATGATAGAGGAAATGAAATATGAGGCGGAACAATCTTTGGATGATCAACTCTCCTTTTTTGAAAATCTGCATCGGGCCGTTTATCGAATTCTGGAGTTCAGGCAGGAACATCAATTATCTTTAAAACTTCTTCAGGAAGAGCGGGAAATTGGTACGCCGGCCGTTCAGGAAATGGTTAATGAAATGGAAGAAGCCATTGTATCCTACATTAAGGAAAAACTAAAAATAGCGATTGATAAGGGCTATATACAGCCTTGCGATCCAGAGATAACAGCTTTCCTGATGCTAAAGATGTACCTTGCCCTGATTTTTGATTGGGAAAGGAACCATGCCCCATTAGAGAAAGAGGAAATTGCTGAACTATTTAAAATATATTTGTTCAAAGGATTATCCGTAAAGTGATAATTCTATTTTTTGGCTGAAAGGCAATGACCCAATAAAAAGAAGAGATACCGATCATCGGTATCTCTTCTTTTTATTGGGGATGTTTTTCAGCTGCGAAACTGAACCTTATATAAATCATCCTGCTATTTGGGAAGCGGATGGTGAAACACAAGACTACTACTCTCCAGAAAGGCAATGATCACAGTGGTTTCCATAACATTCGTGCTGTTCTTCGATTTTTTTTCCGCATTCCGTGCATTGTTTCGGAGGCAGGTTTTTAAAGAACTCAACGCTACTTTGAATCATGAACATCATCTCCTGAATTATTTTATTATTCGCTTTTCTATGGTTTTATTGTATTATAACAGATTTGATATGTCAACCAATGTTTTATAACATAAGTAAAAAAGGTGAAATAAGGGCAAGAATAGTTTATATTAATGGGGAAGTCATTGAGAGAAAAAAAGGAGTGCCTAAGCATGAAAATCACCGTAATTGGCTGCTGGGGCGGTTATCCAGCTAAAAATGAGGCAAGTTCCGGCTATTTGCTTGAATATGAAGATTTTCGCATTCTGCTTGATTGTGGCAGCGGTGTTCTATCACAGCTGCAAAACCATATGAAGCCGGAGGATCTTGGTGCTGTTGTATTATCCCACTATCATCCGGATCATGTAGCGGATATTGGTGTCCTGCAGCACGCTGCGTTCATACAGCAGATATTGGGCAGCGAAAAAAGGACGATTCCTATTTATGGTCATGATTTGGACGAAGTCGAGTTTGGTAAGTTAACTTATAAAGACGTGACAAAGGGGATAGCCTACACTGCTGATCAACCCTTAACCATTGGACCGTGTAAATTTACGTTCATGAAAACAAATCATCCAGTCCCTTGTTTTGCAATGAGGATTGAAGCTGAAAATCATTCGATAGTTTACACAGGGGACAGTTCATATATGGATGAGCTTGCAGATTTCGCTAAAGACGCAAACGTTTTACTATGTGAAAGTAATTTTTACAGTGATATGGATGGTTCAAAGGCGGGGCATATGACGGCAAGAGAAGCGGGCATGCTAGCGGAAAAGGCTGACGTCCAGCTTTTGCTGTTAACTCATCTCCCTCATTATGGGAATCTTGATCAACTGAAAACAGAAGCATCCGAGGTATTCAAAAGGGAAATAGCTGTAGCTAAAACCAATCTCGAATTCCAACTATAAATGAAACATCAGTGATATGAAGTCTACAAGGAGGAACAACTGTGCTTTTTATTGATAATAAGGGAATTACAGATCCAAGAATTAACCTTGCCATCGAAGAATATGCGCTTAAACATTTAAATATAGATGAAACCTATCTTCTATTTTATATTAATCGTCCTTCAATCATCATAGGAAGAAATCAAAATACGATTGAAGAAATCAATGCCGATTATGTAGATGGAAATGGCATTACAGTTGTTCGCCGCCTTTCCGGGGGTGGAGCGGTTTATCATGACCTAGGGAATCTCAATTTCAGTTTCATTACGAGGGACGATGGGGATAGTTTTCATAATTTCAAGAAATTCACCCAGCCTGTCGTGGAAACGCTTGAGAAACTTGGAATACATGCTGAATTGAGCGGTCGTAACGATATTCTGGCTGAAGGAAAGAAAATTTCGGGAAACGCGATGTTTTCAACGAAGGGCAGAATGTTCAGTCATGGGACATTGCTGTTTCAATCAGAAATGGATCACATTGTATCCGCTTTAAAAGTGAAAAAAGATAAAATCGAGTCCAAAGGGATAAAATCAATAAGAAGCCGTGTCGGTAATATCGCTGATTTCTTAAAAGAACCGATGTCTGTTGAAGAGTTCCGTTCATTCCTTCTGCAAAATATTTTCAAAGATAGCGGTAAGGTTACAGAGTATATTTTAACGGAGACGGATTGGGAGAAAATTCACAAAATCTCTGAAGAAAGGTATCAAAACTGGGAATGGAATTACGGAAAATCGCCTAAATTCAACTTACAAAACTCACATAGATTCGCTGTGGGGTCTGTTGATATCCGCCTTGAAGTGAACAAGGGAATCATTGAGAATTGTAAAATCTACGGCGATTTCTTCGGGGTCGGAGAGGTTGCGGATATTGAACAAAAGCTTACTGGAACACGTTATGAAAAGGAAGCGATCAGCAGGGTACTAGATGAGATAGATGTTCGTCATTATTTTGGCAATGTAACGAAAGAAGAAATATTGGCACTAATATATTAAGGCACAAAATCCGTCCCGACTTAATAGGACGGCTTTTGTGCCTAATAATGACAGTAATTGCTTGAATATGGATAAAATTGTTGCTGTAATAGCTTTCTTTTAATATAATAAAAATGTATTTAGTTCACCAAAAAAATGAATGATTATTCATTCATGCTATTTGCAGGGGAGGGAGAAAGATGAATTTATCTGAACAGCTTCATCAAATGGCTTTAAAAAAGGCGGATAAGCCAGCATATTACTTTATGGATCAATCCACTTCATATGGGGAATTGGATAAAGCCGTTACGAAGTTCGCAGACGAATTACATAGGCTTGGTGTTTCAAAAGGTGATAACATTGCGCTGTTATTGGGCAACTCTCCACATTTCATCATTTCTTTGTATGGGGCTATGCGAGCAGGGGCGACCGTAATTCCCGTCAATCCAATTTATACACCTGACGAGATTGGTTATATCCTGAATAATGGCGATGTTAAGGTTGTTGTGGCATTAGATAAGCTTTTACCCTTACTAGAGAAAATGAACCCGATTCTTTCAAGCGTAGAACAATATGTTATTTGTGAAACGCAGCAGGATAATGGGGGTATTAGCGAATTTAACATCTGCCCAAAAATGAAATCGTTTACAAAAATGATCGAATCGGGGGATGACGGCTTTAAAGGGCCAGAACTGGATCCTGAAGATACGGCAATCATACTCTATACTTCCGGAACAACGGGGAAACCAAAAGGGGCCATGCTCACACATACCAATATCTACTCCAATGCACATGATATTGGTGAATATTTAAAAATCTCGGAAAGTGACCGTGTCATTACGACATTGCCAATGTTCCATGTTTTCAGTTTAACGGTAGTTGTGAATGCCCCATTGATAAGCGGGGGTACGCTTTTAATTGTCCCGCAATTCAGTCCAAAGGAAATATTCAGGCAAATCAAAAAATATGATGCAACCGTTTTTGCTGGAGTGCCTACGATGTATAACTTTCTTTTCCAATACCCAGATGCGAAAGAAGATGCTTTGAAGTCGTTACGGATATGCATATCGGGCGGATCCGCCATGCCAGTGTCCCTGCTTGAATCATTCGAGCGAAAATTTAATGTCAGGGTTTCAGAAGGATATGGCTTATCCGAAGCATCCCCTGTTACCTGCTTCAATCCTTTGGATCGTCCAAGGAAGGCGGGATCCATCGGAACCTCCATCCTTAGGGTGGAAAACAAAGTGGTCAATGAGCTTGGAGAAGAAATGCCAATCAATGGTGTAGGAGAATTGATTGTCAGAGGTCCGAATGTAATGAAGGGTTATTATAAAATGCCTGAAGAATCAGCCGCTGCCTTGAAAAATGGCTGGTTATATACAGGCGATTTAGCCAGGATGGATGATGAAGGCTATTTTTTCATTGTAGATCGTAAAAAGGAGCTTATCATCGTCGGTGGTTATAATGTCTATCCACGTGAAGTGGAGGAGGTTCTGTATGCCCATCCTGAAGTAGTTGAGGCAGCAGCCATAGGCGTTCCCGATCCCAATCAAGGGGAAGTGGTTAAATGCTTTGTGGTAAAGAAAAACAATACATTGACAGAAGAAGAACTGCTTGCCTATTGCATGGAACACTTGGCCAAATATAAGGTACCGGCAATAATCGAGTTTTTGGATGAACTTCCTAAAAACGCTACTGGTAAAATATTACGTCGCTCCTTGAAAAACCATGTACTGCAAAACTGAATATTCATTGATCATCAGGGATCATTGCCTATAACCGGCATGGTCCTTTTTTGTACAACCAAAGTGTATCAGGCTGCATAAAATATATTGGAGAATCTTAAAACCTTGATTCTTGTTTCGAAAAGAGTTATGATTGTCATTAAAAATTTCCACATAATTGTAAGGAGGGGTTAGATGAGAGATGTAAAACTTTTGGATATTTTTACACATCCCATTGCTCAAAAATACTTGAACCGTTCAGGTCTGGCACATGCGATTGCGGTAGCATACCATGCGTTTCACTTAGCAAACGAATATAATGTCGACCCTGATATTGCTGCTAAAGCTGGACTTTTGCATGATATGGGTCATTTCACCTGGTATCGCAATGGAAAATGGGATTATGATATGTATAAACAAAATGATATTCACCCCATCAAAGGTGCAGAACGAGCACATAAACTGTTAATCCGCTTGGGAGAAAACCCGATAAAAGCAAAGACCATTTCCCTCGCCATTTTATTTCACACCGATTCGTTCTTACCTTCAAATGATATTATTCGTACACCGCTTCAGCAAGTCGTCAAATGGGCCGACGAAAAAGATGAAGAAGAAGGTGGAAAACATCATTATCGCAAAATTGATTTTCCCAGGGCAAAGGAAAGCATCATGAAACTTGATACGCTCATAGATGAGGAACAAAGAAAAAGGCTATCATCCTGAAGGTAAATGGGTGATAGCCTTTTTACTGTCAGGAGGTACACTTTTTAAGCATTTTACAGTTTAAATTTGTTATAAGGTGAATTAATGATGTAAAGTATAGACCAATAGAACTATTAGCGGCGGGCAATTATAAAAAATTATCGGATTAATAACAAATAATGAAAGTAACAGGTGATGTTATGAAGTCGATTAAGCTATTGATATATGGTGGGCAGGGAGGTCTTGAGGAATTCATCGAAAAAGAAGAAGACATTAAGGCCATAGGGGTGACTGGAAATGAAATGGACCTTCTTGATTTTAATCACACATCATCAGTCATGCCAGATGTCATTATTATTGATGCCCGGTCATCAGGGAAGTATGGACAGGAAGTCATGCCAATCCTAAAGGTAAAACATCCATCCACTCCTTTCCTTGTTTTTACTGACTATTCAGAAGATCATTATCTTATCGAAGCGATATGCCATGGTGCAGCAGGTTATGTGTTACAGGATGGCGGAATGAAACAAGTGCTGTCGGCAATCCGTCAATGTGCCAACGGTCAGATAGTTTATCCTGCCTCATTTAAATCAATTTTAATGAAGAAGCTGCAGCAGGATGTTGAAAGATCACCAGTAACTTTGGATAAGGCAATCGAAAAATTGGGGGCCTTTTCTAAACGCGAGTATGAACTGCTTATCCTGCTGACCCAAGGCGAAACAAATCAGCAAATCTCAAAAAAACTTTTTCTATCCATCGGCACGGTAAAAAACTATTTAAGCCGTATTTACAGAAAACTGAATGTTAATAATCGACCGGAGCTTATGGCACTTTTGTATAGTTTTCAAAAAAGAGGGATGAAGGGATGACTACTTATGCCCGCCGTACCGTTAGTCGGCTTCTTTATCGAAATCACATTCCAAAAAATTTGATGAAACGATTTACATCAAAGCAATTAGGTGGCGGCAAAGGGATAAATTCGTTGTTGCCTTAAACCTCCAAGCCCTCCGTTTTTTTAAAAATATCTCTGCATATAAATCATTTCACCTCTTCGTATGGCCATATTATCCCGGAAGTGCATTTTTGACTAAAGGTGTATTCTGTGAAATCTTAAGGTTGATAATAAAGAATAAAAAATAAACAAAATGATGGAGATTGAAAGGAATAAATAATATAGAAGGGAAATGCGGTTCTAACCTGTCCATTTTGGATTAAACTATTGAGAGGGAGATTCGTTTAAGGAGGGGCATCATGGTTAGAAAATGGGCTGGAAGAGCGATTCTGTTATATATCCTTTATGCAGCGGCGATGTATTGGTATATATTTTATGGAGCTGATACCTCGATTCCCGAGGCTTTGCGTGGAACTGCAGCAGATCCTGCAACATTCCTGAATGCAAGGGAACTAAAGCTTAGCGAAGAGTATTCAGGACTGCGGAATTTTATTTTTTTCGTATCCACGCCATATGAATGGCTGCTGTATTTCTTCATTTTATTATTCGGTTTTTCAAAAGCATTTGAAAAGTCGTCAATGGCAGTCTCGAGGTGGAAAGCGGTCAGAACGGGCATCTACTTATTCTGGCTTTCCGTTATTTCTTACCTGGCACTGTTTCCAATCAGTTTCATTGGATATCGGATGAGTAGGAGTTACCATATAAGTACACAAAGTTTCACCTCGTGGATGAAGGACGGAGTCATCGAATTCTGGGTGAATTTCGGGATGATGTTCATCATCGTGTCCGTTTTGTATTGGTTAATGAAAAAAAGTGTGAAGAAGTGGTGGCTCTATGCTTGGATGTTGTCCATTCCATTTACCTTGTTCCTGATGTTTGTACAGCCTGTATTGATTGATCCACTATATAATGAATTCTATCCGCTCAAAAATAAAGAGCTGGAAACGGAAATATTGGCACTTGCCTCACAGGCTGAAATTCCTGCTGAACACGTGTATGAAGTAAATATGGCGGAAAAGACAAATGCTCTGAATGCATACGTGACCGGCATAGGTTCCAACTCAAGAATAGTCCTTTGGGATACGACCCTGAACAAACTGAAGGAAGATGAAATCCTTTTTATCATGGCACATGAAATGGCTCATTATGTGGAAAAGCATATTTATATAGGGATTGCAGGTTATTTAGGACTGACTTTAATCGGTTTGTGGCTGACATCGAAAATCATGAATTTTATCATTAGACGCTGGGGCCATCTGTTAAAGGTTCGTTCTATTGACAGCATTTCTTCTCTTCCTTTATTTCTCTTAATAACGTCTGTTCTGCTCTTTGCTTCGAGTCCGCTGTCCAATTATGTCTCCAGATATCAAGAAACAAGGGCTGACCGTTATGCCATTGAAATGACTGGGGATAAAGAATCAGCAATCACGACGTTCCAGGAACTCACGAGGTCGGGTTTGAGTCAAGTCAACCCACCATTCCTGGTTAAATGGCTGCGGTATTCCCATCCAACCATGCTCGAGCGGATTTCAACGGTTGAAAATACTGATACAAAGGGTGATTGAAAGCCAGCTGAAAACCAGCTGGCTTTTTTCTTTTATATCGGAAAAATGTAAGTTTGTAAGTTGTTTTCAGAAAAAACTATTATTTTTAAAAACGTAAGGTTCTCTACTATAATAAATTAAATTCCCAGTTCGTTTTAAGGAGATCGGATATGTATAATGTACTTTTGATCACTATGGGCTCAGTGCTTGTTGCAGTAGCCTATAACTTATTTTTGATACCTCATTTAATTTTAAGCAGCGGACTTAGTGGACTTGCGATTATGTTCGGAATCATCACCCCCGTCAACACAGGGATATTGAATTTTCTGTTGAATCTGCCATTGCTGATTCTTGGATACTTGAAATTAGGGAGACGCTTTATCACCTATACGATATTATCAGTTGTCGTGATATCCGTCAGTTTATACCTCATTCCAGTTCACGGAATATCCACTGAGCCGATTTTGTCTTCTTTATTTGGCGGAATCATATCGGGATTCGGTATAGGCATCATCTTTCGTGCTTCAGGTTCTTCAGGCGGTTTTGATATCATTGCCATGCTATTGGCTAAGAAGAGCGACTTTCCACTTGGTACATTGCTTTCGGTGATGAATGCAGTTGTGGTGGTTATCTCAGGCTTCATCTTTGGATGGGATGCCGCATTATATACGCTGATTTCCATTTATGCAGCAGGAAAGGTGATCGATACGATCCATTCCAATCACATTAAATTAACATTGATGATCGTTACTAAAAAGAGTGACGAAATGAAAACCAAGCTCCTGACCAACCTTTATCGTGGAATTACAGTCATGGATGGTGAAGGTGCATATTCAGGAGAAAAGAGTAAAGTAATGATGACAGTCA
The DNA here is from genome assembly GCF_042788005.1 of Peribacillus sp. YIM B13472. Classification (NCBI taxonomy): domain Bacteria; kingdom Bacillati; phylum Bacillota; class Bacilli; order Caryophanales; family Bacillaceae; genus Peribacillus; species Peribacillus sp. YIM B13472. The sequence continues at coordinate 229 of NZ_JBHZPG010000034.1, read as the reverse complement.
TTACACGTTATCAGTTAACCGATGTAAAAACGATGATAAAAGAAGTGGATCCGAATGCTTTTGTCAATATAACCGAAACCGCCGAGGTCATGGGGATGTTTCATAAAGAGTGATGATAATTAGAAAAGCCTCCCAACATTATGGGAGGCTTTAGACTGTAGACAAACTCGATGAAAATCGAGTTTGTCTATTTTTATGGCTTGTACAATTTGGACGTTGATTTCCACTC
>NZ_JBHZPG010000033.1:0-62751 GCF_042788005.1 Peribacillus sp. YIM B13472 | reverse complement strand
TTGCTTTTTTAATAGTGTGTGCTCACTTAAAATTTAACGTTGGCGCTTTGTTTTGTTCAGTTTTCAAAGAGCAATTTGCTCGCCGTCTCTCTTAGCGACTTTAATATCTTAACACCTTATTACTACTTCGTCAATAACTTTTTTAAAAAAGTTTTTTTCATTCTTTTTCAAAAGCTATTACGTTGCAGCAACTTTTATAATATACCAGCGTATAAATCAATAGTCAATAGATTTTTTGAATATAATTCACATTTAAATATCATTACTGATTCCACTTGGATAAATTCGTTTTTCCTCTCATATACATCAGGCATTCCTCCTCGGTGCTCACCCTTTTAAACAGCCTGAAAAGAATATTATATTTCTCGTTTATTGCCCTTTTGACTAAGTGATCGATTCTGTCATCCTGCAAATCGAATAGTATTTCATCCATCTCTCTTTTTAAAAGGTACTCCAATTCCATCTTTTCCTTGTCATTAATCAATAAACCGAGCATGGCTCACACCTCCATCAGTCATCTTTCCCCATTCCCATCAATTTTATGAATTTTCAACTGATTTTTTTGCATAACAATAATCCTCGCGCATAAATTTGAAGACAAGAGTACTTTGGACAAGGGGATGGATTAATGAAATTTTTCATGGTGCTTCAAGCCAAGAACATCAAATATTATTCGTTAATTTTGCTTACGGCACTTTTTACCGCTTGGTTTCTTTTTGTACAAAACATTCTTCATGCCCCCGTTTTTTCTACAGAAGATGGGCCAAAAGCGGTTTATAAAGGGGAAAAGAATGTTGCGATCACGTTCAATATTGGCTGGGGTGATGAGAAAGCCGCTCCAATAATAGAGACACTAAAAAGAGAAAAGATTAAATCCGCCACTTTTTTCCTCGCGGGATCTTGGGCTGAACGTCATCCGGACATAGTAGCTGAAATTGTGAAAGAAGGATATGAAATCGGCATGCTTGGTTATGATTATAAGGATTATTCCGAAATGGAAGATCAAGAAATCATCCGGGATATTTCTAAAGCCCAGGAGGCATTTAAAAAACTTAATGTAAAGAATATAGAACTTTTGCGTGCTCCCACCGGCCACTTTGATAAACGCCTCTTAAAGATCAGCGAGAATTTCGGATATACCGTTGTCCATTGGAGCATCGATTCAAAGGATTGGACCAATCCAGGTGTGGATCGGATCGTTCAGAACATCACCAAGGCCCAAAAGGGTGATATCATCTTATTACATGCTTCAGACTCAGCAAAACAAACGAATAAGGCTTTACCGGAGTTACTAAGTGAACTTCGATCAAAAAATTTAAACTTCGTTAACGTTTCAGAGATGATTTCCAATTCATCAGCAAGCAGTGAGGAAATCCGCTGACTGAAAAAACTGCGTACTAATGGTCTCCAAAACCATTAGTACGCAGTTTTTTGTTTTGACTTCCTTATGTATAGACCTACTTACAATAGGTTAGCTGCCTTTACCTAGTTCACCGGCTTTCATCTTTCCCTTAGCCGGGATTTGCTTACTCCCTCTTTTACTGGCCAATTCCCTTTGTGAACGTTCAATCAATTTGCTCAGAACCAATAATTGATAAGCATTGCAGACTAGCAACGGAAACAGCATGAAGTAAAGCCAGCTTTCATCATTGGCACTTAGGACAGGTATCCACTCCAAAACCGTGACCACGACCATGAAAAATAAAGCCGGTATGAACGACTGTTTATTCGTTTGTTTCATTTTGAAATAAGCTGTAATAAGCCCTGCGGCCAATACAACCAATGCTAACACGATGTAGGAACTGATCCCCTCGCCTGAACCAAAGCTGAGATATCGCAGGTAAACAAGATCAAATACAACAAAAAGAATGAGTACAAGTTGAACGGCATTCCATAATGAAGCGCTTTTAAATATCCCCAGACCAAAACGATGTATCGTTAAATAGGCAAAAAAGCCGGCTTGGCTTATGACACTGAAAATTAATCCAACACCGAATAACCAAATAAAAGTTGATAGGATGGCACTGACTTCAAAAGAAGAAAAATAAGGCTTAAACTCACTCCACCGAGCCAAGAACCCTACAACTCCGCCCGTTACACCACCTATAAGCAATGTTGTTAAAAACAATTTAACTAAGTTACGGCTGTTCATTGTTTTCCTCCATACATTTCTATTTCATTTCCTTAATTGTACCAACCAAATTTGGAAAAATCCACTTATTCCACCAAGGAATAATATCGCCGATTGGAACCATATTAACAGTAAGAAGGATGAAAGGGGCCCTGCGTATGAGAGTGGGAGTTGCTTTGCTTTTCACGTCATTCTTACTCGTTTGTTCCGGTTGTGCTCAAAATGGAGCAGGCGCAGAAAAAATGGAGTATGAAGAGACAAAGAAAATGATCGTCGATATCCTGAAGACAGATGATGGAAAAAAAGCCATCCAGGATATCATTACTGATGACAAAACGAAAGCTGAACTTATTATGGATTCGGAAGACATTAAGAAATCCATTGAAGATATGGTCACTTCAGATAAAGGGAAGGAATTTTGGAAAAAGACATTTAATGATCCGGAATTTGCTTCCGCTTATGCTAAAGCATTAGAAGACGAACATAAAAAGGTATTGAAGGACTTAACTGCTGATCCTCAGTATCGTGGAATGCTCATGGAAATAATGAAAGAACCGGATATGGAAAAAGAAATGAATAAATTATTAAAAACAAAGGAAATGCGGTCTGTCTATAAAGAGCTGATCATCGAAACCATGGAGAGTCCTCTCATCCAGGCGAAAATGCAAGAGAAGTTGGATAAAGCAGCCACTAAAGCGGTAGAGAAGGAGAAAAAGTAAAAAGAATGAAAAGAGGCTGATTCCAATCGGAATCAGCCTTCTTTTCATTGTAGTTTTTCAATGACCTTTTTGGCAATATCTTCGTAAATCCTACCGAGTCTATGGTCCGCTGCGTAAATGGATGGAGCAAAGTCCTCTTCGTTCCAATCTGGCTGTTGTAGGGGAAGTTGACCTAAAACTTCTGTACGAAGCTCTTCTGCAAGCTTCCGGCCGCCGCCTTTTCCGAATACATACTCTTTTTCACCGGTCGTTTTACTTTCGAAGAATGACATATTCTCTATGACACCGATGACTTCGTGTTCTGTCTTGATGGCCATGGCACCAGCTCTTGCCGCAACGAAGGCTGCAGTCGGATGCGGTGTCGTAACGATGATTTCTTTACATGAAGGGAGCATCGTATGAACGTCCAAAGCAACATCGCCTGTACCCGGCGGTAAGTCAAGGACCAAATAGTCCAAATCTCCCCATTCCACTTCATTAAAGAAACTGTTAAGCATTTTACCCAGCATCGGTCCTCTCCAGATGATCGGCGCGTTATCCTCTACAAAAAAGCCCATTGAGATAACTTGAACGCCAAACCGTTCTACAGGAATGATTTTTTCCCCGCGAACAACCGGTCTTTTTGTTATCCCCATCATATCAGGTACGCTGAATCCATAAATATCGGCGTCAACCAGTCCGACCTTTTTACCTAAACGAGCAAGTGAAGTAGCGAAATTCACTGAAATCGTGGATTTTCCCACTCCGCCTTTACCACTGGCGATCGCGATGAATTGTGTTTTGCTGTTAGGTCCAAGCAAACCTTGGTCTGCTTCATCCTGAGGAATACTTTCACGATGCTTGGCTAACTCCTCTTCTGAAAGCTCCGTGAAACGGATACCTACCGATTCCGCTCCGTTCGTTTTCAGCAAGTCCACAACTTCCGATTGCATTTGCATTTGTTCGGCAGTCCCCGTTTTCGCAATCGCAAGTTTAACGCTTACATGATTCTTTTCAGGTTTTATTTTGATTTCTATAATTCCATTTGTTTCTTCAAGGTTTTTATGTAGAAAAGGGTCTTTAAGATCCTTTAATAAATTCAGTACTTTCTCTTCTGTTAACAAGTCGAGCACCCCTTTGAATTTTATTTTCCCATTTTTCAGTATAACATATAACGGGAAGAAAGCTTATTATCTGCCCCGCATGCGAAACCTGATGATTCTCCCCATAATAAAAAGGCCTTGTACCTTACAAGACCCAGACATTACTCTTCATCCGATAGTTTTCCCTCTGTAAAGTACCGTAAAATACCCATATAAATCGAACTGGCCACCTTTTCCTGATACTTATCACTGATAAGGCGTTCCCTTTCCTCTGAATTGGAAAGAAATCCAATTTCCACAAGAGCTCCCGGTTTCTTGGCATAATTCATCAAATACACATGATTAATCGTTTTTGCATCACGCTTTGTATTTTCCAGGTTTCTAATGATTTCAGTCTGAATGAATTTTGCCACCTGTTCATTTTCCTCAAACCTGTTTGTATAAAAGGTCTGGGCACCTTTCGATGACGCTGATGGAAAAGAGTTCAAATGGATGCTTAAGAATAAGTCCGCTTCCGAATCATTGATCATTTCAACCCGATTTCGTAAGTCCTCCTGTTTTCGCTGGCGGATTCCCTTTGTATTTCCCTGTGCCAAATCCTCATCCTTCTCACGTGTCATGATGACAAGGGCACCCTGTTCCTGTAAATAGTCCCTGACCTTTAATGAAACGGAAAGGGCAATTTCCTTTTCCATAACCTCTTGCACATTTGCCCCGCCGTCCATTCCTCCGTGACCTGCATCCAGAATGATGACCTTACCTGCCAACGGAAGGTTCCAGGAGTCCCAAGAATCATCTTCAACAAATTTAAAAGTCACAATTAAAAAAAGGACAAACAATCCCATAGCGATCCCTGTATATTTCAGCTTTTTGCGCATGACCGTTCCCCTTCCATGATCTCTCTACTAAAAAGTATGGGACAAACCATGAAATTAGAACAAGGAATGGGATTTTTGCCTTCTTAATGCAGTTTCATTTTATATCGTTTTTCTCCAGTCTTAAAGCCGTCCAGCCACCAATCCCCAACAAACCCTTCACAACAATAAAATAAACCTTCATCGAAAGCGTTATTCGCTGTAACTTCCCGCCAATATAAAATAAAGTTAAAAAGAGTATCGACCAAAAACTTCTCTTCCTTCCAGCACCTGGACCTTACATCTTCTTCCGACTCACCGTAATAGCCAAACTTACTATAGTTTGCTCCTAATAAATAAGACTCGATGGCAACATCAAAGTAGCCTTCCTCCAAAACATCCATCAAATCCTGTCCGAAGTAACGCTGAATCCTTCCCTTCATATCCTCGATAGAAAGTTCCCTGAGCAACCTACGTTCGAACTTCAATTGCCTTTCCCTTTGCATCTCCTGTAAACCTAATATCACAGCCATAATTCACCTCCGGGGCATTCCCCATTTTCCAAAATTATTTCCCAAGACATAATTTTAGTTTTAGCGTTCTATTTTGAACCATTCATTTATTCCATTGGCAAAAAATAATGAGGATAGGTTCGGCAGATAATTGAAAAAGACATATCGATATGCAATATGATATGAAACCTGTTAAAGTGCAGACTGCACAAGGAACTTAATGTTAGAAAACTCGGGGTTTTCTCCCGTAACCAGCCACTCAGGCAGCCACCCGAGTCTGACCTTGCCGACTTGGGTCGCTCACTGCGCATGTCTATTTGGACCTTGATCAATACTAATTATTCATGTCGTGTTCTTCCTTAAACTTAAGCCAGCCATCCTCCATGACAACTTCAGGCTTTATGGTCTATTAAGATAAAAAGGACATCCATGGTTAACGGATGTCCTCTTCTCAAATGATATAACATTTTATAATAGCGAATTCATTTAATACCCGCTTACTTAGCAGGATGTCTTTTTAAACTGCCTGAGGTTCAGAGCGCAGTACAACATCCAAAGATGGTGCAATACAAAGTTTGAAACGGCTTCCTATTTTTGTTCCACTTTATATCTGTCCAGCTCTTTTCTTTAATCGACCAGCAAGTGGCACTACAATTATTCCAGCTATTACGACCTGCATCACGTTTCCAGGGACGGAGCCGAATGGCTGTATCCAGTTACCGTAAAGGATAACTTCAGCAAAATAATAGCCCACGATTTTTATGATCAATGCAACGGCAACGGCCATAGTGTAAACAAGTTCTCTTTTGCCCGGTACCTTTTCGGATATAAGGCCTGCTAGAAAGCCCATTGCTCCTGCGATGACGAATGTAAACGGTGCCCATGCTGCCCATCCAGAGAAAAGATCGAAGAAGGCCATACCGAAGGCGCCTGCTATCGCTCCTGTTTTTTTGCCATAAACCAAAGCGGCTATAAAAAGGGGAACGTTACCCAGATGGATCAGGCCGCCGTTACCCATTATTGGGAGCTTAATGTTGATGAACATTGTCGCTACAAGGGTTAATGCAATGAATAGCGCATTGATGACCAAGGCTTTTGTTTTAGTTGTTTCAATCGGTGAGTATGTTGAATTCATATGAAGTCCTCTTTCTTTTTTTAAGTATTATCATACTCCTAAACAGGAACTTAATAAATATCGATTTCACAAAAAATTCTGTATTCCACAAATAAACTCATGTGTAAACAAATGGAACATAACTATCACCAACACCTGAAACCCCCTCACCGCGGCGTTTCATTTGCATTGAGTCTGGAAGACCGGGATGGAACTATAATAACTCAGAAGGTTCATGGGGCATGATGTGGTCAAATCTTTTTCCGGGCATAAAAAGACCCCCAACCAAATTATTGAACAAAACTGCGACCTTAATGAAATTCAGGGTCCATTCAAAAGGTTTTAGAATCATTGCACTCTGTACATTAAATAAATTTGGTTGGCAATATAATCTGAACTAAAATGAAGCCCCTTTCTTAACCACCATATTATAATGCCAACCAATGAGGCCGTTTTAATATCAATGTCAACATAATCAGCAGGTAAATCCTTCTTAGTATTCTTCCTTCTTATTTCTACTAATTGCTTTAATAAAGAAAACAATTGTTCCTCAAACTGATTCGTCTTAAATAAAATAAGTAAATAATTTCGATGGATATATAAATAATCAAGTAATTGTGTTAGCTGTTGTTTTTCTGATAAATCTTTTGCATGTATTAAAGCAAAAATTTTATCAGAAAGCTCATTTAAAATCTCATCGGTGATTTGCGTTAGTAAATCTTGAATATCCTGATAATGCAGGTAAAATGTTGTCCGGTTTAATCCTGCTTCGGCTGCGATTTTCTGAACCGTTAAATTTGAAATAGCAGGGTCCCCGGATAAGAGAGCAATTACAGCGTTCTTAAACATTTCCCTTGACCGAATTGTACGAGGATCTTCTTTCTTAGGAATAGACATTTTTAACTCCTTTATAGATTTTCTTCGACTTTCTCAACAGCATAAATTCCTATGTCGATTAGTGAACATTTTCAAGAAAACTGTTCATGGTAAGCAACATATATTTTTGTTACCATCGATTTTATCGACACGATGTTGAGAATGCAAGTCAAAAGTAAAGGAGTTTACGAATGAAAAATGATATAACAGAAAGAAATAAAAAAATTTTATTAATTGTACTGATTGCTGGCTGTTTTTTATCAACATTAAATCAGACTTTATTAAATGTTGCATTGAGTGGTTTAATGGACATATTTCATGTAACGGCTGCAACTGTACAATGGTTATCAACAGGATTTATGCTAGTAAACGGTGTTTTAGTGCCGATTACGGCTTTTTTAATGAAACGGTTTACAACAAGGCAGCTATTTATTAGCTCGATGTTCTTTTTGTTCATCGGATCTGCACTTTGTGCATGTGCGGTCAATTTTGGCATGCTGTTAACGGGAAGAATGATTCAAGCAATTGGTGCCGGGATTATAATGCCTCTAATGATGACAGTTATTTTATATTTATATCCTAGCGAAAAGCGTGGAAGTATTATGGGGACAATCGGCTTTGCGATAATTTTCGCTCCAGCCATAGCTCCTACCTTATCTGGTTTTATCATTGAATATGTTTCATGGAGATGGTTATTTATTGGGTTAACCCCATTTATAATAATCGTCATTGTTCTAGCGTTCAAATATTTAATGAATGTTGCAGAGACAACAAAAGCAAAATTAGATATCACAAGTGTCATTTTATCAACGATTGGTTTTGGCTCCATATTATTTGGATTTAGCAGCGCAGGAAGCAAGGGATGGGATAATCTCGTTATCATTACTACAATAATCGCCGGAATAATCGTGACGGCTCTATTCTGTTTACGTCAAATGAAATCATGCGATCCATTATTAAATTTATCTGTATTTAAGTACAAAGTTTTTACGCTCACATCTTTCATCAATGTACTAATTACGATGATTATGTATGCCGATTTAATTCTTTTACCAATTTACTTGCAGAATGGACGAGGTTTTACAGCATTTGAAGCAGGTTTACTGTTATTGCCTGGAGCTGTGATTAATGCCTTCTTGTCCCCTGTCACTGGTAAAATGTATGATAGATACGGTGCTAAACCACTCTTTATTTCAGGTTTAGTATTTATCATTGTTTCGATGTGGGGAGTCATAGATATAAACGAATCCACAACCTATATCTACTTAATGGTCCGTACCATTATATTACGAATTGGATTAAGCTTTATTACCATGCCTTTAAATACAGCAGGGTTGAATGCTTTACCAAGAGAATTGGGTTCCCATGGTTCAGCTGTAAATAATACCATTCGCCAATTGTCAGGTGCTATTGGAACAGCAGTTGTCATCACAGTATATACAATGCAAGCAACTTCACATGCTTCTGAGCTATCAGTGCAAAATGAAAATATTACAGCTATACAACTAGAGGCATCAGCTTCTATCTTTGGCTCAAGTGATGCCTATGTTTTTATGTTGATCCTATCTTTTGTGGCGTTAATTTTTGCATGCTTTATGCCGAAAAAAGCCGCAATTAAAAAAAGTGAAAGTGAATCCCCTAACTAAAATCGTTAACAATACGATCTTTATAATAAAGCATATCCGGGATATCCCGGGATATGCTTTATTATTTTTAATATATAAGTTCATGGACCGTGATGTGATCAAAATATTTTTCCGGACAAAAAAAAGACCCCAACCAAAATGGTTGAGAGCCTTTCGAAACGGTAATAGAATTAACGTTTTGAGAACTGAGGTGCACGACGTGCGCCTTTAAGACCGTATTTTTTACGTTCTTTCATACGTGGGTCACGAGTTAGTAAACCAGCAGTTTTAAGAGATGGACGGTATTCTGGATCAACTTGTAGCAATGCACGAGCGATACCGTGACGGATTGCTCCAGCTTGACCAGTGTATCCACCACCGCTAACGTTTACTAGAATGTCGTAATTTCCAGTAGTTTCTGTTGCAACTAGTGGTTGGTTAACAACTTCACGTAATGCTGCAAAAGGAATATATTCATTGATGTCACGACCGTTAATAACGATGCGACCTTCGCCTGGTACTAAACGTACACGAGCTACTGAGCTCTTACGGCGACCAGTACCATAATATTGAACTTGTGCCAAGATAGTAACCTCCTTAGTAATTATCCGCGTAATTCGTATACTTCTGGTTGTTGAGCAGCGTGTGGGTGCTCAGCTCCAGCGTATACGTGTAATTTTTTGTAGATTTGACGACCAAGAGAATTCTTTGGAAGCATACCTTTGATAGCAAGTTCAAGCATTCTCTCAGGGTAGTTTGTACGCATTTCAAGAGCAGTTCTAGTTTTAAGACCGCCTGGATGCATAGTGTGACGGTAATAAATTTTATCTGTCAATTTTTTACCAGTCAAGTGGATTTTTTCAACATTGATAAGAATTACATGATCACCAGTGTCAATGTTCGGTGTAAAAGTTGGTTTATGTTTACCACGTAAGATGGATGCTACTTCAGTAGAAAGGCGACCTAAAGTTTTGCCTTCAGCGTCAATCACATACCATTTACGTTCTACTTCATTAGCTTTCGCCATAAATGTCGTACGCATGGTTAACCTCCTAAAAAACTTTTTAATTTTTTATATTTATTTTCAATCACAATAAACTTCCGGGGCTTATCGTGGGATTAAAATACATACCATATTATATTAACTTCTCCCAGATTCATTGTCAAGGGAATGTTACACTAGGATAAGTTGTCTATAAAACACTCTCTGCAACTCCATGAAAAGGTCAGTATAGCGACAAAGCGCTCCATTACTGATTTCATCCCGTTTTCCAATTGTAAAAAAACTGGTATCAATTCGAAAATATTTTTATTTGTAAAATACTTTCCATAAATATAAGCCTTGGGCCGGCGCTGTTTTCCCTGCAAAACTGCGGTCCTTTTTGTCCAAAATCCCGCTCATGTCACGGGGTGACATCTTGCCGCTGCCGACATCCAGGAGCGTCCCAACCAAGATACGGACCATATTATACAAAAAACCTTCGCCAACGAAGCGGAAAACCATGAAATCATCGCTCTCTTCAAAATCGATTTCTTTTATGGTTCGAACTTTATCGACCACTTCCGTTTTTGCCGAACAAAAACTTGTAAAGTCATGTGTCCCTATCAAGTAGGAGATTGCTTCCCTCATCGCCTCCCCATCTAATGGGTAGGGATAATGATAGGCGTAATTTCTTTGGAACGGATCCCGTAGTTTCGAACGGGCTATGACATAACGGTACTCTTTCCCAGTTGTATGGAACCTCGCATGAAAATCGTCAGGCACGATTTCGACTTCCAGAACGATGATATCGGTCGGAAGAAGGGCGCTGAACGCCTTTACCCAATTTTTAGTAGGGAATGTAAGGGGCGATTCAAAGTGAAGTACTTGCCCCTTTGCATGGACCCCTGAGTCTGTCCTGCCTGAAGCAGTCACTTTTATAATTGTGCCTTTATGCATTTGGGCCAAGACTGCCTCGAATTCACTTTGTATGGTGCGTTTCTCTGGCTGCACCTGATAACCAGCAAAATCCGTGCCGTCATAAGCGATCACACATTTATATTTTGGCATAGTTCTCTTCCTTATTATGAACGTAATAAAAATAACATGACCGTTAGAACACCTATTGACACCATCAAAAGACTATCAATCGTCTTCCAGTCCAATTGGCGATATTTCGTGCGGCCTTCCCCGCCACGGTATCCTCTTGACTCCATGGCAGTTGCCAATTCCTCCGCCCGTTTGAACGAACTGACAAATAAAGGAACAAGCAGCGGTACAATCGATTTAACCCTGTCCTTTATCGGGCCAGATGAAAAGTCGACGCCCCTTGCAGTTTGGGCCTTCATGATTTTTTCCGTTTCCTCCATTAGCGTTGGAATGAATCGAAGGGCAATGGACATCATCAATGCCAGTTCATGTACAGGCATCTTCCACTTTTTCAAGGGCCCTAACAGCTCTTCCATCCCATCTGTAATGGATATCGGGGATGTCGTCAAAGTTAAAAGTGACGTAACAAGGATTAGTAAAGTAAATCTAACGGATATGAAAAAACCTTGAATCAGACCGCCTTCATAGATTTCAAACCAACCGTATTCAAAAAGCAATTCCCCTTCTTTCGTAAACAATATATGGAGAAGGAATGTAAATACGATCAAGAAAAAGATTGGTTTTAACCCATTATATAGATAGCGAAGCGGTATTTTGGAAAGACTGATCAAAAGGATGGTGAATACAGCAAGCAAACCGTAAGAAACGACATTATTCGCCAAAAAGACGACACAAACAAACAGGAACACGAGGAGCAATTTAGCCCTTGGATCCATCTTGTGCATCAGTGAATTTTTAGGGACATAACGCCCGATAATCATTTTATCCAGCATCAGCGGTTCCCCCGTTTCATGGCTTTATCTATTTCTATCGCTAAATCACCGATATTAAGACATGGATGATCAAATCGAACACCAAGTTCCTTCTGGAGCTTTAGTTGAAAACGGACCGTATCAGGAACATCCAGGCCCAGCTCCATTAATTGTTCCGGCTCTGAGAAAATTTCCTGGGGGGTTCCTTTTTTGAACACCGTACCCTTATGCATGATAATGATGTCATCCGCATACTTGGCTGCATCCTCCATGCTATGTGTCACAAGAATCGTTGAAATGCCCCTTGCTTTATGCAGATCATAAAACATATCCATGATTTCTTTGCGTCCTCGCGGATCCAGTCCCGCTGTGGGTTCATCAAGTACCAATACTTCCGGCTCCATGGCAAGTACCCCAGCGATGGCCACCCGCCGCATTTGTCCGCCGGATAAGTCGAATGGAGATTTCCCAAGAATCTCCTCATTCAATCCGACTTGCGCGATGGCTTTCCTGGCCAGTTTCTTAGCATCGATTTCAGAAACGCCAAAATTCATAGGTCCGAAACATATATCCTTTTCAACCGTTTCATCAAATAATTGATGTTCCGGAAACTGAAAAACAATTCCGACCTTTTGCCTTATTGGCCGCAAAGCCTTTTCTTTTCTTCCGGCTTCAATCGTCCGATCCCCAATGAAAACCCGACCCTTCGTAGGTTTTAAAAGAGCATTCAAATGCTGCAGTAGCGTGGATTTCCCGGACCCTGTATGCCCGATGATTGCGGTATAGGTTCCCGGCTCCATTGAAATATTGACATCATGAAGGGCTAGATGTTCAAAAGGAGTATTCACTTGATAGCGGTATTCTACATCATCGAGTGTAATTCGCATAAATCCTTCACCAACTCTTCCTCTGTCAAATGCCCATCAACTACACGAACACCATTTTTTTGTAACTCCTTGGTTAGTTTCACTGAAAAGGGAATATCCAGACCAAGAGCAATCAATTCTTCCTCTAACTCAAAAATATCCTTAGGCGGTCCTTCACGATATAACCGACCTTGGTTCATGACTATCATTCGATCAGCTTTCACTGCTTCCTCAAGATCATGGGTGATTGATATGACGGTGATCTCGTTTTCCTGTTTTAATTCCCTAACTGTTTCAAGCACTTCTTCACGGCCTCTTGGGTCAAGCATGGAGGTTGCTTCATCTAAGATGATTATGTCTGGCTGCAAGGCTATAACACCTGCTATGGCCACTCTTTGCTTTTGACCGCCGGATAGATGGTGCGGCTCTTGATTAAGAAAGGCATTCATTTTAACCTTATTTAACGCACCATGAACACGCTCCACCATAACCTGCTGAGAAACACCGGCGTTTTCTAAACCAAAAGCCACATCATCCTGAACTGTAGTGCCTACAAATTGATTATCTGGGTTTTGAAAAACCATGCCAATTTTCTGGCGTACATCCCAAACGGATTCTTCTGTCAAAAGTTGATCATTAATCGTAATGGTACCTGAGTTAGCGAACTGAAGACCATTCAGTAACTTTGCTAATGTCGACTTGCCAGAGCCATTATGTCCGACAATCGCAAGCCACTCCCCCTGATGAATATCAAAAGAAACATCATCCAAGGCGTTTCGAGACTGACCCTCATATTTAAAAACAATATTATTTAAAGAAACCAGCTTCTTCATTATGTGGCCCTCCTCATCCTCGACTGCACTCGTCTAAACTAAACTCTGCTCACTCCATATAAATATAAAGATAGTAGTTTTTCCTTCTGAAAATATAAAAAAACGCTGCACCCCTTCCACCGAAAGAATTTTCGGTAAATTAAGAGCAGCTAACAGCGGGCCTGTTACGAAAAACAGGTTATCTTATTATCGCTTATCAAAAGCGGGAAGGGATGCTTGAGCTAGACGTGAAGGCTCCCTGCATAATACAGGTTCCGCCAGCCATCGTAACACTCAATGCGAATTTCTAGATGACAGAATTTCTATTTTAAAAAAAGAAAAAGGGCATAGAACAAGTGAGTATATTCATTTGTCCCGCCCTTTTTCATCGTTGTTATTAAACTAATTCAATAACCACGACTGGTGCACCGTCACCGCGGCGTGGACCAACTTTCATGATACGAGTGTATCCACCTTGACGTTCTTCATAACGTGGAGCCACGTCACTGAATAGTTTTTGAAGGGCATCTGTGCCATTCTCAGCGTCAGCGATTTCGTTACGGATGAAAGATGCAGCTTGACGGCGTGCATGCAAGTCACCACGTTTACCAAGAGTGATCATTTTATCTACTACAGAACGTAATTCTTTTGCACGTGCTTCAGTAGTTTCAATGCGCTCATGGATAATAAGATCCGTAGCTAAATCACGAAGTAATGCTTTACGTTGTGCGCTAGTGCGTCCTAACTTTCTGTAACCCATTAGAGATTCCCTCCTTTGTTGAAGTTCTATATTGTGTGTCTATAACAAGGCTCACAACATAATGGATTGATCCGCCATGTTATCAGTCGTCTTTACGAAGACCTAAGCCTAATTCTTCTAGTTTCGCTTTCACTTCTTCAAGTGATTTACGTCCTAGATTACGTACTTTCATCATATCTTCTTCCGTTTTATGAGCTAGCTCTTGAACGGTATTGATTCCAGCACGTTTCAAGCAGTTGTAAGAACGAACAGAAAGGTCTAATTCTTCGATCGTCATCTCAAGAACTTTTTCTTTTTGATCTTCTTCTTTTTCAACCATGATTTCAGCATTTTGAGCTTCATCGGTTAAACCAACAAAGATATTTAAATGCTCTGTTAAAATCTTAGCTCCAAGTGCTACCGCTTCTTGCGGACCAGTACTGCCATCAGTCCAAACATCGAACGTTAACTTGTCAAAGTTAGACAACTGTCCAACACGTGTATTTTCAACTTGGAAAGATACGCGTGAAACTGGAGTGTAAAGAGCATCGATTGGAATTACACCAATTGGCTGGTCTTCTCTCTTGTTTTGAACAGCAGGAGTGTAGCCGCGGCCGCGACGTGCAGATAAACGCATACGCATATGACCGTTTTTACCAATTGTAGCAATATATAAATCCGGATTAAGAATTTCTACATCACTATCATGAGTGATATCAGCAGCCGTGATGACTCCGTCACCTTGAACGTCAATTTCCAGCGTCTTCTCTTCATCAGAGTAAATCTTTAGAGCTAGTTTTTTCACATTAAGAATGATAGATGTTACATCTTCCACGACGCCTTCAATTGTTGAGAACTCATGTAGCACTCCATCAATTTGTATAGCTGTGACAGCAGCACCTGGGAGTGAGGATAAAAGGATACGACGTAAGGAGTTACCCAATGTAGTACCATACCCACGCTCTAGTGGCTCTACGACGAATTTACCGTATTTGGTATCGTCGTTGATTTCAACCGTTTCGATTTTTGGTTTTTCTATTTCGATCATCAATAAACCCTCCTTCAAAACGTCAAAACCCCGGCAAGTAAACCAAGTCACTTAAACCGAAATTCCCCATGTATACGTTCCCGCTGTGCGCAACAACTGAAAATTAATCTTCTGTAAGAACGCAAACTCAGTATTATATCCCATTATTGACAGGAATACAAAATCTATACAGAAAAATTAAACACGGCGACGTTTTGGTGGACGGCATCCGTTATGTGGAACTGGAGTTACATCTTTAATTGCAGTTACTTCTAGGCCAGCAGCTTGAAGTGCACGAATAGCAGCCTCACGTCCAGCACCAGGTCCTTTAACTGTAACTTCAAGAGTTTTCATACCATGTTCAATTGATGTTTTAGCAGCTGTTTCAGCAGCCATTTGTGCAGCGAATGGAGTGGATTTACGAGATCCACGGAATCCTAGAGCTCCAGCACTTGACCAAGAAATAGCATTACCATGAGAGTCAGTGATCGTAACGATAGTGTTATTGAATGTTGAACGAATATGTGCAATACCAGTTTCTATATTCTTTTTCACACGACGTTTACGTGTATTAGTTTTACGTGCCATGAAAAGTAACCTCCTTTACTAATTATTTTTTCTTGTTAGCTACAGTACGACGAGGTCCTTTACGCGTACGAGCATTGTTTTTTGTATTTTGACCGCGAACAGGAAGACCACGACGGTGACGTAAACCACGGTAAGAACCGATTTCCATTAAACGTTTGATGTTTAGGGAGATTTCACGACGAAGGTCGCCTTCTACTTTAAGCTTGTCAATGATATCACGAATTTTGTTCAATTCGTCTTCCGTTAAGTCACGAACGCGAGTTTCTTCAGAAATGCCTGCTTCTGCAAGAATCTTAATCGCTGTTTGTTTTCCAATACCATATATATATGTTAATGAGATAACAATCCGTTTGTCACGGGGAATATCTACTCCAGCAATACGTGCCATGCTTGAGTGCACCTCCTTCTATTTAGCCTTGTTTTTGTTTATGTTTAGGGTTTTCGCAAATAACCATAACTTTACCTTTTCTGCGGATAACTTTACACTTTTCGCAGATTGGTTTGACTGATGGTCTGACTTTCATTGCTATCTAACCTCCTTATACAGATCGGAGCGTAACCGGATTATTTGAACCGGTATGTGATTCTGCCGCGAGTTAGATCATACGGGGAAAGCTCAACCGTAACTTTATCTCCAGGCAAAATGCGAATAAAGTGCATACGAATTTTACCGGATACATGAGCTAAAACAGTATGACCATTTTCTAATTCTACCTTAAACATTGCATTTGGCAAAGTCTCTTGTACTGTGCCTTCTACTTCAATTACATCATCTTTCGCCATTAAAGTGATTCTCCCTTCTCTATGCGTGAACCTATTAAAGGTACACATCTTTCCGTCAACATTACTACAGTCCAATTATCCTCATAAGTCTTACAATTCTGCATCAAGTATTCACCATTTTGTAGAACCAGGCTTAAACTGAGGACCTTTATCAGTTGGACCGAAATGAGGATTTTATGGGTCCTCATGTAAGTCTTGACCGATTCCGTGACCGACATACTCTCGAAATAGAGAAGCAATTAGTCTCGACATAGGTTTGAATAGCATGGGAGATGTTTGAAAGGCGCACGCCTGACATAGCTTCTTTCAACCCTCTATATCACGACTCTTTAGGAATCCCAATAGAGTCACTGCATTTCTTCATCAATTTTGCCGACCGGATATGTCCATGAAGATCACTTAAAAAGTAATCGCCCAATTCAGGGAATACCAAGTACAAGAACCTGATTAATAAATGTGCGAATGCTCTCGCGAAATCCATTATACCCTTTGTATTATAGGAATGCACCAAGTTTAATTAGTAAGTTATAAAAATGGTATGAATTTCATAAATCAATACGAATGATTAATTTTGTAAAGCACCAAGCAACACATCGATATTTTCAAATACCTTATTAATATCTTGCTGTCCGTTAATGTTGACCAAGTATCCTTTGTCTCCGTAGAAATCAAGAAGTGGTTTGGTTTGTTTCAAATTCACATCTAAGCGATTTTGAACCGTTTCTTCATTATCGTCGGCACGTTGATATAATTCTCCGCCGCAGCGGTCGCATACATCATCTTTAGCAGGAGGATTGAATACAAGATGGTATGTCGCACCACATGATTTGCAAATACGACGTCCTGTCAATCTTTCCATTAAAATGTTTTTATCAACATCGATATTAATGACAAAATTTATTTTGCGATCTAAATCAGTTAGAATGCTTTCAAGTGCCTCTGCCTGTGCCACAGTACGTGGAAATCCATCAAGCAAAAATCCTTTTAGGCAGTCTTCCTTGCTTAAACGTTCACGTACGATGCCAATGGTAACTTCATCAGGTACCAATTCGCCTTTGTCCATGAATGATTTCGCCTTTAGACCTAATTCTGTTCCATCTTTGATAGCTGTTCGGAACATATCTCCAGTAGAAATATGAGGGATATTATATTTTTCTACGATTTGTTCAGCTTGAGTGCCCTTACCAGCACCCGGCAGACCCATTAACACTAGATTCAATTTTCTTCCCCCTCAAACTCTATAATGGGTAAAGGGAACAAGCCGTTCCCAAAACTCATTACTTTATAAAGCCCTTATAGTGTCTCTTCACAAGTTGTGATTCCAGCTGCTTCATCGTATCAAGGGCAACCCCCACTACGATCAGCAAACTGGTACCGCCAATCTGTGCAGATTGAGGTAAATCAGCAAGCTTAATGAAAAATACCGGTAAAACGGCAATGATGGCTAAAAATATAGAGCCTACAAACGTTAAACGGTATAAAACACGTGTTAAATATTCTTGTGTACTCTTACCTGGACGAATCCCCGGCACATAGCCACCTTGCTTTTTCAAATTCTCAGCCATTTGTTCAGGGTTAACCTGAATGAATGCATAAAAATACGCAAAAGCAATGATAAGAGCAACATATATGATCATACCAATTGGCTTGGTGTAATCAAGATTTGTTGATATCCAACTAGTCACGCTGTTCTTTCCAAAGAAAGAAGCGATTGTAGTGGGAGTAATGATAAATGCCATTGCAAAGATTACCGGAATAACCCCCGCAGCATTTACTTTCAATGGTAAATGAGTAGACTGGCCACCCATTTGTGTACGACCTACCGCAGCACGTTTCGCATACTGAATAGGAATTTTACGTAATGCCTGCTGAATGAAGATAACAGCAACCACGATTGCTAATACTGCTAAAATAATGAGGATAATCGTTATGATTCGTAAGAATAATTGATCACCGGCATTTTCGAATTGTTGGGCGTAAATCTGATTTGCCGTATTTGGCAAACTAGCTACGATACCAGCAAAAATTATGATGGAAATCCCATTACCCACACCCTTAGCAGTGATCAGCTCCCCTAACCACAAAAGAAAAGCTGTTCCTGCCGTTAAGACAGTCGCAATAAGCAGGTATGTTGCAATTCCAGGATTTTCAATCAACTGGCCACCTGACATATTATTGAACCCATAAGACATACCAACTGCTTGGATAAATCCTAGGATAATAGTGAAGTAACGAGTGAATTGAGCTAATTTACGGCGCCCTGCTTCTCCTTGTTTAGACCATTCAGTGAACTTAGGAACAACATCCATCTGTAATAGTTGAACGATGATAGATGCCGTGATGTATGGCATGATACCCATCGCTAATATGGAAAAGTTTTTTAGTGCTCCGCCGCCAAAGGTATTTAAAAGACCGATGACGCTCAGCTGGTCCTGTTCAGCGAGAAAATCGGCATTCACATGCGGTACAGGTATAAATGTACCGATGCGATAGACGATTAACATTAGAAGGGTAAAAATAATCTTATTCCTTATTTCACCCACGCGCATAAAATTGGAGATCGTGCGAAACATTAGATCACCTCTGTTTTACCGCCAGCAGCTTCGATAGCTTCTTTAGCAGTAGAAGAGAATTTGTGAGCTTTAACAGTAAGCTTTTTCTCAATGCTTCCTTTTGCAAGAATTTTGATTCCTGCTTTTTCTTTACTTACAACTCCAGTCTCTAGTAAAAGAGCTGGTGTTACTTCAGTACCGTCTTCGAAAAGATTTAACGTATCAAGATTCACGATAGCATAGTCTTTACGGTTGATGTTGGTAAATCCACGTTTAGGCAAACGTCTGAATAGAGGAGTTTGACCCCCTTCAAATCCAAGACGCACACCGCCGCCGGAGCGAGCGTTTTGTCCTTTGTGTCCTTTACCTGCTGTTTTACCGTTACCAGATCCAATACCGCGACCTTTACGTTTACGTTCTTTACGAGAACCTTCTGCAGCTTTTAACTCATGAAGTTTCATGTTGGCACCTCCTTGTTAAGTTAAAAATTATTTTATTGTTCTTTTACAGTAACAAGATGAGCAACTTTGGTAATCATACCGCGAATCGCAGGGTTATCTTCTTGAATAACCGTTTGATGCATTTTGCGTAAACCCAAAGTGTTAACTGTAACACGTTGATCTTCAGGACGACCAATCAAGCTGCGAGTGAGGGTAATTTCTAATTTATTAGCCATAATTCGATTTCCCTCCTTATCCTAACAGTTCTTGTACTGATTTCCCACGTAACTTAGCTACGTCTTCAGCACGTTTCAATTGCTTCAATCCTTCAATTGTTGCGCGAACCATATTAATAGGTGTATTAGTACCTAGAGATTTAGACAAGATATCACTTACTCCGCCTAATTCAAGTACCGCACGAACAGGACCACCAGCAATTACTCCTGTACCTTCAGAAGCTGGTTTCAATAGAATGTGACCTGCGCCATAGCGACCGTTCACAAGGTGAGGAATAGTAGTTCCAACCATTGGTACAGTAATTAGATTTTTCTTAGCATCCTCAATAGCTTTACGGATAGCATCCGGAACTTCTTGAGCTTTACCAGTACCAAATCCAACATGACCATTTTTATCACCAACAACAACTAGTGCAGTGAAACGGAAACGACGTCCGCCTTTAACAACTTTAGCTACACGATTTACTGTAACTACGCGTTCTTCAAGTTCTAATTTATTAGGATCAATGCTACGCATCTGTTATGTCCCTCCTTATCCATTAAAATTCTAAGCCGTTTTCACGAGCAGCGTCAGCCAATGCTTTAACACGACCATGGAAGAGGTAACCACCGCGGTCAAATACCACAGCTTTGAAACCTTTTTCAACAGCACGTTTCGCAATAAGTTCGCCAACTTTTTGAGCTGCTTCAGCATTGCTACTAGCTTCGATACTGATCTCTTTATCAAGAGTTGAAGCACTTGCTAATGTTACGCCTTTTGCATCGTCAATTAATTGTGCGTAAATGTGTTTGTTTGAACGGAACACATTTAAACGAGGACGAGCTTCCGTTCCAGAAAGCTTAGCACGTACACGTGCATGTCTTTTCTGACGAGTAGCATTTTTATCAAGCTTCGTAATCATTTACGTCACTCCTTTCGTTTACTTATGCGGCATTACTTACCGGTTTTACCTTCTTTACGACGAACGAATTCGCCTTCGTAACGAATCCCTTTACCTTTATACGGTTCAGGTGGGCGAACATCACGGATATTAGCTGCTAGAGCTCCTACACGTTCTTTGTTTGCACCTTTGATGATTACTTTTGTATTAGAAGGAACTTCGACTTCAACGCCAGCTTCTGGCTCTATTTCTACAGGGTGGGAATATCCTACGTTAAGGATAAGCTTAGTACCTTGCTTTTGTGCGCGGTACCCAACCCCAATAAGTTCAAGTGATTTTACAAATCCTGTTGATACACCTTCAACCATGTTAGAGATAAGTGCGCGAGTAGTACCGTGTAAAGAACGGTGAGCCTTCTCGTCAGACGGACGTGTAACAGTTAACACGTTCTCTTCAACAACGATTGAAAGGTCAGGATTGAATGATCTAGTTAATTCACCTTTAGGTCCTTTAACAGTTACTTCACTTCCAGTAACAGTAACTGTTACGCCTGCAGGGATTTCAATAGGTTTTTTACCTATACGAGACATAATGTGCACCTCCATTCTTGTGAAAATGTATTACCAAACGTATGCTAAAACTTCTCCGCCAACTTGTTTAGAGCGAGCTTCCTTGTCTGTTAAAACTCCGTGAGAAGTAGAAACAATTGCGATACCTAAACCGTTAAGAACGCGTGGTACCTCTCCAGTTTTTGCATATACACGCAAACCAGGTTTGCTGATACGTTTTAGACCAGTGATAACACGTTCGTTGTTTGCACCGTATTTTAAGAAGATACGGATAATACCTTGTTTGTTGTCTTCGATTAATTCAAAGTCACGTACGAAGCCTTCACTTTTTAAGATCTCAGCAATTTCCTTTTTGATCTTTGAAGCAGGAACTTCCAGTTTTTCGTGACGAACCATATTCGCATTACGGATGCGAGTAAGCATATCTGCAATAGGATCTGTCATGACCATTATATTTTACCTCCTTCCCAAACTCGGGTTTTACCAGCTAGCTTTTTTAACGCCAGGAATTTGTCCTTTATATGCAAGTTCGCGGAAACAAATACGACAAAGTTTAAATTTACGTAATACAGAATGTGGACGTCCGCAACGTTCGCAACGTGTATATTCTTGTACTTTAAACTTTTGTTCGCGTTTTTGCTTTACGATCATAGACTTTTTAGCCACGATTTCGCCTCCCTTTATTTAGAGATTACTTTTGGAACGGCATTCCAACTTGAGTAAGTAGTTCACGAGCTTCTTCGTCAGTGTTGGCAGTCGTTACGATAACGATGTCCATACCACGAACTTTGCTCACTTTATCGTAATCAATCTCAGGGAAGATAAGTTGTTCTTTAACGCCTAATGTATAGTTCCCACGTCCGTCAAAAGATTTCTTTGAAACGCCGCGGAAATCACGTACACGCGGTAAAGATACAGATACTAGCTTATCAAGGAATTGATACATACGTTCTCCACGTAATGTAACTTTCGCTCCGATAGGCATACCTTCACGCAAACGGAAGCCTGCGATTGATTTTTTTGCTTTTGTTATAACAGGTTTTTGACCAGTGATCAATGTAAGTTCTTCAACAGCTGTATCTAAAGCTTTCGAGTTAGATACTGCGTCACCCACACCCATGTTAATAACGATTTTCTCAATGTTTGGTACTTGCATTACTGATTGATAGTTGAATTTGCCCATCAATGATGGTGTAATTTCACTTTTTAATTTTTCTTTAAGGCGGCTCATTGCTTAGTGTACCTCCCTTCATTTATGACTTATTTATCTAAAGTTTCACCTGATATTTTAGCTACGCGTACTTTTTTACCATTTTCAATCTTATATCCAACACGAGTCGGTTTACCTGATTTAGGATCAAGTGGCATTACATTGGATACGTGAATAGCAGCTTCTCTGCTGATAATTCCACCTTGTGGATTAAGTTGAGATGGCTTGGAATGCTTTTTCACGATGTTAATTCCTTCAACAAGTACACGATTTTGTTTCGGATATGCAGAAAGAATTGTTCCTTGTTTGCCTTTGTCCTTACCAGAGATGACTACGACTTTGTCACCTTTTTTAACATGCATTAGCTTGGCACCTCCTTGAAAGGCTTTATACAAATTTTACATATTATAGAACTTCTGGAGCTAGAGAAACGATCTTCATGAAACTATTGTCACGTAATTCACGAGCAACAGGTCCAAAAATACGAGTTCCACGTGGGCTCTTATCGTCACGGATAATTACACATGCGTTTTCATCAAAACGAATGTAAGAACCGTCAGGACGACGCATACCACGTTTTGTACGGACAACAACAGCCTTAACGACTTCACCTTTTTTAACAACGCCTCCTGGTGTTGCCTGTTTAACTGTACAAACGATGACATCACCGATGTTTGCAGTTTTACGGCCAGAACCACCTAGGACTTTAATTGTTAGCACTTCACGAGCACCTGAATTGTCAGCGACTTTTAAACGAGATTCTTGTTGAATCATGTACGGTACCTCCCTTCGGAATTAGCTTAATCCGAACTATATTAAATGATTACTGCTTTTTCTACTACTTCTACAAGACGGAAGCGTTTTGTAGCTGAAAGTGGACGAGTTTCCATGATACGTACTACGTCGCCTGCTTTAGCTTCGTTTAGCTCGTCATGAGCTTTTAACTTTTTAGAGTATTTCACGCGTTTACCGTATAAAGAATGCTTTTTATAGGTTTCTACGACAACTGTTACTGTTTTATCCATTTTGTCGGATACTACGCGTCCAGTGTAGATTTTGCGTTGGTTGCGTTCGCTCATTCTGCAAACCTCCATTCATTATCGATTAGTGACACCGATCTCTCTTTGACGAACAACTGTTTTCATACGAGCAATCGATTTGCGAACTTCACGGATGCGAGCTGTATTTTCAAGTTGTCCAGTAGCTAACTGGAAACGAAGATTAAATAGTTCTTCTTTAAGAGATTTTAGTTTTTGTTCAATTTCAGCAGTGGTTAGATCTTTGATTTCA
Source organism: Peribacillus sp. YIM B13472 (assembly GCF_042788005.1). NCBI lineage: Bacteria > Bacillati > Bacillota > Bacilli > Caryophanales > Bacillaceae > Peribacillus > Peribacillus sp. YIM B13472. Next base: position 39,004 of record NZ_JBHZPG010000033.1, on the reverse strand, counting down.
TTAGCTTTCATTTGTTTCACCACCAATTTCCTCTCTTTTTACAAACTTACATTTGATTGGAAGTTTGTGTGCTGCAAGGCGCAATGCTTCTCTTGCCACCTCTTCAGATACACCAGAGATTTCAAACAATACTTTGCCCGGTTTAACTACTGCTACCCAACCTTCAGGAGCACCTTTACCGGAACCCATCCGTACTTCAAGCGGCTTAGCTGTGTAAGGTTTGCTTGGGAAGATTTTGATCCAAACTTTTCCTCCACGTTTCATATAACGAGTCATCGCAATACGAGCTGCTTCGATTTGGCGGTTCGTGATCCAGGAAGCTTCTTGAGCTTGAAGTCCAAATTCTCCGAAATGAACTTCAGTGCCGCCCTTAGCCATCCCTCTCATTTTACCGCGGTGTTCACGACGGTATTTTACGCGTTTTGGCAATAACATATTATTTTCCTCCTTCCTCAGATTTCTTCTTAGTAGGAAGAACTTCTCCACGGTAGATCCAAACTTTCACGCCTAGCTTACCGTAAGTAGTATCTGCTTCAGCATGAGCATAATCTATGTCAGCACGAAGTGTGTGAAGTGGAACTGTTCCTTCGCTGTAATGTTCAGCACGAGCAATATCAGCACCGCCAAGACGACCAGAAACTTGTGTTTTGATTCCTTTTGCGCCAGAACGCATAGTGCGTTGAATAGCTTGTTTTTGAGCACGACGGAATGAAACACGGTTTTCTAATTGACGAGCGATGTTTTCAGCAACCAATTTTGCGTCAAGATCTGCTCTTTTAATTTCAATGATATTGATATGAACTCTTTTGCCAGTTAGCTGGTTCAAAGCTTTACGTAGTGCTTCGACTTCAGTACCGCCCTTACCGATAACCATTCCTGGTTTAGCAGTGTGAACTGATACATTGATGCGGTTAGCAGCACGTTCGATTTCAACCTTGGATACAGAAGCATCATTTAAGCGTTTCGCAATATATTCACGAACTTTAATGTCTTCATGCAAAAGAGTAGCGTAGTCTTTATCAGCGTACCATTTGGATTCCCAATCACGAATGATCCCGATACGCATACCGATAGGATTTACCTTTTGACCCACAGATTACCCCTCCTTCTTTTCTGATACAACGATTGTAATATGACTAGTACGTTTGTTTATTGCACTCGCACGACCTTGAGCGCGAGGACGGAAACGTTTTAATGTTGGTCCTTCGTTAACGTATGCTTCTGAAACGACTAGGTTATTAATATCCATTTCGTAGTTGTGTTCTGCATTTGCGATAGCAGATTTCAGAATTTTTTCTACGACTGGAGAAGCAGATTTTGGTGTTAAGCGAAGAATCGCTACTGCTTCACCTACTTGTTTTCCTCGAATTAAATCTGCGACTAAACGCACTTTACGAGGAGCTATACGAACTGTTTTAGCGACAGCTTTAGCTTGCATGAGATGCCCTCCTCTCATTAACGTCTTGTTTTCTTGTCATCACTTGCGTGACCTTTATAAGTGCGTGTAGGCGCGAATTCGCCTAGTTTGTGACCTACCATATCTTCTGTTACATAAACCGGCACATGCTTACGACCGTCATAAACGGCGATTGTGTGTCCGATGAATTGCGGGAAGATTGTTGAGCGACGAGACCAAGTTTTTACTACCTGTTTCTTGTCAGCTTCATTTAATTTTTCAACTTTTACCAATAAATGATCATCAACAAAAGGCCCTTTTTTTAAGCTACGACCCATGCGAGTACCTCCCTTCGTGACTGTTCTACGGTTCTATATATGAACCGTAGGTCAATCCCGTTATTTTTTACGACGACGTACGATAAATTTATCGGATTTATTTTTCTTCTTACGAGTTTTGAATCCAAGAGTAGGTTTACCCCATGGAGACATTGGTGATTTACGTCCGATTGGCGATTTACCTTCACCACCACCGTGTGGGTGATCATTCGGGTTCATTACTGATCCACGAACTGTTGGGCGTTTACCTAACCAACGGTTACGTCCAGCTTTACCAATGTTGATAAGTTCATGTTGTTCATTACCAACTTGACCGATAGTAGCACGGCAAGTTGCAAGAATCATACGAACCTCACCTGAGTTTAAACGTACAAGTACATAACGACCTTCTTTACCAAGGACTTGAGCAGATGTTCCTGCTGAACGGACTAATTGTCCACCTTTTCCTGGTTTAAGTTCGATGTTATGAATTACTGTACCAACTGGGATGTTAATAAGAGGAAGAGCGTTACCCACTTTAATGTCAGCTTCTGGACCTGACATAATTTCCAAACCTACTTCTAGGTTTTTCGGAGCTAGGATATAACGTTTTTCTCCATCAACGTAATTAATTAATGCAATGTTTGCAGAACGATTTGGATCGTACTCAATAGTAGCAACGCGTCCTGGTATACCATCTTTATTCCGTTTGAAATCGATGATACGGTATTGACGCTTGTGGCCGCCACCTTGATGACGAACTGTTAACTTACCTTGGTTATTACGGCCGCCTTTGCTGTGTAAAGGAGCAAGTAATGATTTTTCCGGTTTGTCTGTAGTGATCTCAGCAAAATCCGAAGTTGTCATATTACGTCGACCGTTAGAGGTAGGTTTATACTTCTTAATCGCCATTTGTATTTCCCTCCTTCTCTAATGAATTAAGCTTCGAATAGCTCGATTTCTTTGCTGTCAGCAGTTAATTTAACAATAGCTTTACGGCGCTTGTTAGTATAGCCTGCATGTTTGCCCATACGTTTAAATTTACCTTTGTAGTTCATGATGTTTACTTTCTCAACTTTAACGCCGAAAATTTCTTGAACAGCATCTTTAACTTGAGTTTTGTTAGCTCTAACATCAACTTCAAAAGTATATTTCTTTTCAGCCATTACGTCTGAAGAGCGTTCAGTGATTACGGGGCGCTTAATGATATCGCGTGCATCCATTATGCAAGCACCTCCTCTACTTTTTCGACAGCTGATTTAGTCAAGATCAATTTGTTGTGTGAAACAACATCAAGAACGTTAAGACCAACAGCTTCAACTACAGTAACACCAGGGATGTTACGTGCAGAAAGAGCAACTTTCTCATCTAAACCGTCAGTAACAACTAACGTTTTAGTATCAACAGAAAGATTTTTAAGTACTGCTACAAATTCTTTTGTTTTTGGAGCTTCGAAAGACAAGCTTTCAAGTACCAAAATGTTCTCTTCCAATGCCTTTGCAGACAATGCAGATTTAATAGCTAAACGACGTACCTTTTTAGGTAGCTTGTAAGCGTAAGATCTTGGAGTAGGTCCAAAAACAACGCCACCGCCACGCCATTGTGGAGAACGGATAGAACCTTGACGCGCACGTCCAGTTCCTTTTTGTTTCCAAGGTTTACGTCCACCGCCTGCAACTTCAGAACGGTTTTTAACTTTATGAGTTCCTTGACGTAAGGAAGCTCGTTGCATGATGATTGCTTCAAATAATACATGATTATTAGGTTCGATACCAAAGATGGATTCATTTAGTTCGATGTCGCCAACTTGTGAACCTGTTTGGTTGAACAATGTAACTTTTGGCATTCTATTGCTCCTCCTTTCTCAGAAATTACTTTGCTTTAACAGCAGTTTTAACTTTGATCAATGCTTTTCTAGCACCAGGTACATTACCTTTAATCAATAGTAGGTTGCGTTCAACATCAACTTTAACGATAGCTAAGTTTTGAACAGTAATTTGTTCTCCGCCCATACGTCCTGGTAATAGTTTACCTTTGAATACGCGGTTTGGAGCTACAGGACCCATTGAACCTGGGCGACGGTGGTAACGAGAACCATGAGACATAGGTCCGCGAGATTGTCCATGACGCTTGATAGAGCCTTGGAAACCTTTACCTTTTGAAATTCCTGATACATCTACTAAATCGCCTTCAGCGAAAATACTAACATTGACTTCTTGACCGATCTCATATTCAGTAAGATCCGTTCCGCGGAATTCGCGAATGAAGCGCTTAGGAGTAGTATTTGCTTTTTCAACATGGCCCTTTTCAGGTTTGTTAGAAAGCTTTTCGCGTTTGTTTTCAAAACCAACTTGAACTGCTTCATAGCCATCAGTTTCAACAGTTTTCTTTTGAAGAACCACGTTATTAGCAGCTTCGATAACTGTTACCGGAATAAGTTCACCGTTTTCAGCAAAAACTTGAGTCATACCGATTTTTCTTCCTAAGATTCCTTTGGTCATAAGTCACACCTCCTAGAGTAATTGTTCATATTTATATGAATTATAATTTGATTTCAATGTCAACGCCTGATGGTAAATCTAAACGCATCAATGAATCAACTGTTTGTGGAGTTGGATTAACGATGTCGATTAGACGTTTATGCGTACGCATTTCGAATTGTTCACGAGAATCTTTGTATTTATGAACCGCACGTAGGATCGTATATACCGATCTTTCAGTAGGTAATGGAATTGGACCAGATACAGCCGCACCAGAACGTTTTGCAGTTTCAACAATTTTCTCAGCAGATTGATCAAGAATTCTGTGATCATATGCTTTTAAACGGATACGAATTTTTTGTTTTGCCATAATTTTCCCTCCTTTTCGCCTATTTTAAAATAGACCTTCTCAATGGAAATTTCCCACACACTCGCCATGGCAAAGCGGCCGGGTGTGTCAGCAACCTTCCATATCATCGCAGTCAAAGACCAACATTGTCTATTATACATAATGCACAAGTAAAATGCAAGTTAAACTTAAACTTTTCTTGTGCAACACACTTTTATTATTATACATACTATCACAAGTATTTACAAGTAGATTCTACATGGTCTTTCATATCCATTTTCTTCAATTCGAAATTGGGTATGAAACTTAATAAATTCACTAATTTTTTTATCGATATTATAGAAAAAAAATGAAAAACCTTTAGAAAATAGAAAAGAAGCAGATGGCGTCCCATCTGCTTCTCCCGGAAGGCGTCCCTTCCAATATTGTTTTATGAATCAATTACTCTGTGATTGTAGCAACTACGCCAGCGCCTACAGTACGTCCACCCTCACGGATAGAGAATTTAGTACCTTCTTCGATAGCGATTGGAGCGATAAGTTCTACAGTCATTTCGATGTTGTCTCCAGGCATAACCATTTCTACGCCTTCAGGAAGGTTACAAATACCAGTTACGTCAGTTGTACGGAAGTAGAACTGAGGACGGTAGTTTGTAAAGAATGGAGTGTGACGTCCACCTTCTTCTTTAGAAAGAACATAAACTTCAGCTTTGAACTTTGTGTGTGGAGTGATTGTACCTGGTTTAGCAAGTACTTGTCCACGTTGGATATCTTCACGGGATACACCACGAAGTAGTGCACCGATGTTGTCACCAGCTTCAGCATAGTCAAGAAGTTTACGGAACATTTCAACACCAGTCACTGTTGTTGGTTTAGACTCTTCGTTGAAACCGATGATGTCAACAACGTCACCGACTTTAACTTGTCCACGCTCAACACGGCCAGTTGCAACTGTTCCACGACCAGTGATTGAGAATACATCCTCAACTGGCATCATGAATGGTTTTTCAGTGTCACGAGTTGGTTCTGGGATATACTCGTCAACAGCTGCCATTAATTCATGAATTTTTTCTTCCCAAGCTTCGTCTCCTTGAAGAGCTTTTAGTGCAGATCCTTTGATAACTGGAATGTCATCGCCAGGGAATTCGTATTCAGATAGAAGATCACGGATTTCCATTTCTACTAATTCAAGAAGTTCTTCGTCATCAACCATATCGCATTTGTTCATGAATACTACAAGGAATGGTACACCTACTTGACGAGAAAGAAGGATGTGCTCACGAGTTTGTGGCATTGGGCCATCAGCAGCAGATACTACTAGGATCCCGCCGTCCATTTGTGCAGCACCTGTGATCATGTTTTTAACATAGTCAGCATGTCCTGGGCAGTCAACGTGTGCATAGTGACGAGTAGCTGTTTCATACTCAACGTGTGCAGTAGAGATTGTGATACCACGTTCTCTTTCTTCTGGTGCACCATCGATTTGGTCATAAGCGCGAGCTTCTGCGCCACCAGATTTAGCAAGTACAGTTGTGATTGCAGCTGTTAGAGTTGTTTTACCATGGTCAACGTGACCAATTGTTCCAACGTTAACGTGCGGTTTTGAACGATCAAATTTAGCTTTTCCCATTAGGAATTCCTCCTTAAAATTATAAATAAAAGATTAAGTATATAGGGCTGTGAAAGAAGACTAATTCTTCCATCACAGCTTACATAAGATAGTTATACTTTAATAAGAGATGAAAATCAATTATTCACCTTTATTTTTTTTGATGATTTCTTCAGAAATGCTCTTAGGTACTTCTTCATAATGATCGAAGTGCATAGAGAATGTTCCGCGTCCTTGAGTGTTAGAACGTAAAGATGTAGCATATCCGAACATTTCAGATAGTGGAACCATCGCTTTAACCATTTGCGTGTTACCGCGAGCTTCCATACCTTCTACGCGACCACGACGAGATGTGATATCTCCCATGATGTCGCCTAGGTAATCTTCTGGAATAACTACTTCCACTTTCATGATTGGTTCAAGGATTACAGGCTTACATTTTGATGCTGCATTTTTAAGTGCCATCGATGCAGCAATTTTAAATGCCATTTCGTTAGAGTCAACGTCATGGTAAGATCCGTCAAATAATTTTGCTTTAATGTCGACTAGCGGGTAACCAGCAAGTACACCACGGTCAAGTGAATCAACTAATCCAGCTTGTACAGCAGGGATATATTCACGTGGTACTACACCACCGACGATAGCATTTTCAAATTCGAATCCTTTACCTTCTTCGTTTGGACCAAATTCGATCCATACGTGTCCGAATTGTCCACGACCACCTGATTGGCGAACGAATTTACCTTCAACTTTAGCTGAACCACGGAAAGTTTCACGGTATGCTACTTGAGGAGCACCAACGTTAGCTTCCACTTTAAATTCGCGACGCATACGGTCAACAAGGATGTCCAAGTGAAGTTCACCCATACCAGCGATAATCGTTTGACCAGTTTCTTGGTCAGTATGCGCACGGAATGTTGGATCTTCATCTTGTAGCTTTTGTAAAGCTTGACCCATTTTGTCTTGGTCTGCTTTGGATTTCGGTTCAACTGACAGTGAGATAACTGGTTCTGGGAATACCATGGATTCAAGAATTACTTGGTTCTTGTCGTCACATAGAGTATCACCAGTTGTAGTATCTTTCAAACCAACAGCAGCAGCGATATCCCCTGCATATACAGTTGAGATTTCTTCACGGCTGTTTGCATGCATTTGAAGGATACGTCCAATACGTTCACGCTTACCTTTTGTTGAGTTGATTACATAAGATCCTGATTCTAATGTACCTGAGTACACGCGGAAGAATGTAAGTTTACCAACGTAAGGGTCAGTCATAACTTTAAACGCTAAAGCGGAGAACGGTTCAGAATCATCTGAATGGCGTTCTACTTCATCTTCTGTATCCGGTAGAGTACCTTTAATAGCCGGCACGTCTAATGGAGATGGAAGGAAGTCGATAACGTTATCAAGCATTAATTGAACACCTTTGTTTTTGAAAGCTGATCCACAGATAACTGGGAAGAATTCAACGTTAACAGTTGCTGTACGAATAGCTGCTTTTAATTCAGCAATGCTGATTTCTTCGCCGCCAAGGTATTTTTCCATTAAGTCTTCATTAACTTCTGCTACTGCTTCAATTAACTTTTCACGGTATTCTTCAGCTAATTCCCGATGTTCTTCAGGAATTTCACCAACAGTGATATCAGTTCCTAGATCATTGGCATAGAAATGAGCTTTCATTTCAATAAGGTCGATGATTGCAGAGAATTGATCTTCAGCACCGATTGGTAACTGAACCGGGTGAGCGTTAGCTTGTAAACGGTCGTGGATTGTTCCAACTGAATATAGGAAATCCGCACCGATTTTGTCCATTTTATTTACGAATACGACACGTGGTACACCATAAGTTGTAGCTTGGCGCCAAACTGTTTCAGTTTGAGGCTCAACACCTGATTGGGCATCAAGTACAGCTACAGCTCCATCAAGTACACGCAATGAACGTTCAACTTCAACTGTGAAGTCTACGTGTCCTGGCGTATCGATGATGTTTACACGGTGACCTTTCCACTGTGCAGTTGTTGCAGCGGATGTGATCGTGATTCCGCGTTCTTGTTCCTGTTCCATCCAGTCCATTTGCGAAGCACCTTCGTGTGTTTCACCAATTTTATGAATTTTACCAGTATAGTATAGGACGCGTTCTGTTGTTGTCGTTTTACCAGCATCGATGTGAGCCATGATACCGATATTACGAGTGTTTGCTAAGGAGAACTCTCTTGCCATTTGTCTTTCTCCTTCCTTCTATAAGGATTTTATAGTGTTTGATCTTACCAGCGATAATGTGCGAAAGCTTTGTTGGCTTCAGCCATTTTGTGAGTATCTTCACGTTTCTTAACAGCTGCTCCAGTATTGTTAGCAGCATCCATGATTTCATAAGCTAAACGCTCTTCCATCGTTTTTTCTCCACGAAGACGAGAGTATTTCACTAACCAACGAAGTCCTAGAGTTGATTTGCGGTCTGGACGCACCTCAACTGGTACTTGGTAGTTAGCTCCACCTACACGGCGTGCTTTTACTTCTAATACAGGCATGATGTTTTTAAGTGCTTGATCGAAAACTTCGATCGGCTCATTGCCAGTACGTTCTTTGATTAAATCAAATGCAGAGTAAAGAATTTTTTGTGATTTACCTCTTTGTCCATCAACCATTAATTTGTTGATTAAGCGAGTCACAAGTTTAGAATTATAAATCGGATCTGGTAATACGTCTCTTTTCGTTACAGGTCCTTTACGAGGCATTATATTTCCTCCTTTCAAGAAAGTTTAATTTTTATTTGAGATTATTTTTTTGCTGCTTTCGGACGCTTAGTACCGTATTTAGAACGGCTTTGCATACGATTGTTAACTCCAGCAGTATCAAGAGCACCACGTACGATATGGTAACGTACCCCTGGTAAATCCTTTACACGACCGCCACGGATAAGAACCACGCTGTGTTCTTGTAGGTTGTGACCGATACCTGGGATATAAGCTGTTACCTCGATACCGTTTGTTAAACGTACACGCGCATATTTACGTAACGCGGAGTTTGGTTTTTTCGGTGTCATAGTACCCACACGAGTGCAAACACCACGTTTTTGCGGAGATGATACGTTAGTTTGTGCTTTTTTAAAGCTGTTGTAGCCTTTGTTAAGTGCTGGAGATTTTGAATTAACCTCTTTAGACTCGCGTCCTTTACGCACTAATTGATTAATAGTAGGCATTACATTTTTCCTCCCTTCACGTTTTCATTTCTAGTACCACACATCCAGGTGGTTCATAAATGGGTAAAAACAAAGTTTTTGCAAATATAATTGCAAAAACATTTTTACTTTTTAATGGCAACAGTTGCTGCTCCGACATCAATACCACATGCTTTGCCAAGCATTCTCATCGAATCAACATATGTGATAGGAACATCCAATTCTTTGGCGGTCTCAACGACACGCCCAGTCAAGTATATATCTGCATCATCAGCGATGATAACTTCTTGAATTAAATTGTTTTTAAGAGCTCTAACTGCTTGTTTCGTCCCTATAATCACTGACTTTGCCTGTATTACTTTTTCATAAGACATGGTCCATATCCTCCAAAGTTACAGGGTAACATAGGAGCACCTTTGCTATAGTATCATTATTAGTCGGATACTGTCAACTTCTTTCAAAAAAATAATTCAAGCAAAAGGTTTTCCTTACATAATTCTATTAAGATTATCTATTTGCCTAAAGGGAATATATCTGATCCTCGTTCGGCCTTTCAGTCAGCCATGAGTAATAAGAGAGACCAGCTCAATAAATTCTGAACCTTCAGCTCCAATAGGATACAGGAGTGCTGTTTTCAGTTTAAATTATTGAGCTGGTCCTTTTTCCTTTAATCCACTGTTACAGTATCGGTACTTTCTTCACCAACTACGACAGGGTTTGCTTTTCTGTATCTAAGCATTCCCGTTCCTGCAGGGACAAGTTTACCGATGATGACATTTTCTTTAAGACCAAGCAATTCATCACGTTTTCCTTTAATCGCTGCATCAGTCAAGACTCTGGTTGTTTCTTGGAATGACGCTGCGGACAAGAAGGAATCCGTTTCTAGGGATGCTTTTGTGATACCTAGCAATACAGGACGACCTGTAGCTGGTAATTTGTTAGTCAGCAATGCATCTGTGTTTGCAGTAGTGAACTGGTTAACATCCAATAATGTTCCTGGAAGCACTTCAGTTTCGCCTGCATCAAGCACACGGACTTTACGCATCATTTGTCTAACCATTACCTCGATATGTTTATCACCGATCTCAACACCTTGCATCCGGTATACTTTTTGAACTTCATGAAGCAGGTATTCCTGAACAGTAAGCACATCTGTAACCTTCAGCAATTCTTTCGGATCGATGGAACCCTCTGTTAACTCTTCACCACGACGGACAGGAGTATCAACAGTTACTCTTAAACGCGCAGTGTATGGCGCAGTATACGTGCGTGATTCAACTGCACCTTGAACAACGATTTCCTGTTGTTTATCCCGAATTTCATTAATCGAAACAACCGTTCCTTCGATTTCGGAAATGACAGCTTGACCTTTAGGATTTCTCGCTTCAAATATCTCTTGGATACGAGGAAGACCTTGAGTGATATCGTCCCCAGCAACCCCACCTGTATGGAATGTACGCATCGTCAACTGTGTACCAGGTTCTCCGATTGATTGAGCGGCAATAATACCGACTGCTTCGCCCACTTCAACTTCTTGACCGGTAGCCAAGTTACGTCCATAACATTTTTTACATACACCATGGCTGGTATTACATGTAAATGCAGAACGGATCCATGCTGTTTCAATTCCAAGTGATTCAATATAGTTAGCAAGATCTTCAGTAATAAGGTCGTTTTCAGCCACGATTACTTCGTTTGTTTCTGGATGTCTGATCGCTTTTCTTGCATAACGGCCAATTAGGCGCTCTTCAAGATGCTCAATTATTTCAGTACCCTCTCTCAAGGCTGAAATTTTCAAGCCGCGGTCCGTTCCGCAATCGTCATCACGGATGATGACATCTTGTGCAACGTCAACAAGTCGACGGGTAAGGTAACCGGAATCGGCTGTTTTAAGTGCTGTATCGGCAAGACCTTTACGCGCACCATGTGTAGAGATGAAGTACTCCAACACGGTTAAACCTTCACGGAAACTTGATTTGATCGGTAATTCAATGATACGTCCAGCCGGGTTGGCCATCAAACCACGCATACCCGCAAGCTGCGTAAAGTTGGAAGCATTACCACGGGCACCGGAGTCACTCATCATGAAGATCGGGTTGCGTCGGTCCAGTGAGTCCATAAGTTTGGACTGAATGGTATCCTTGGCAGCACTCCAAATTGAAATGACGCGATCATAACGCTCATCCTCAGTAATAAGACCGCGTCTGAATTGTTTCAAGACGTTATCCACTTTGGTTTGAGCCTCAGTAATGATTTCTTGTTTTTCTTTTAAAACGACGATATCAGCCACACCAACGGTAATACCAGCTTTTGTCGAATATTTGAATCCAAGATCTTTCATCCGGTCAAGCATTTTGGATGTTTCGGTAATTTTAAAGCGTTTAAAGACTTCCGCAATAATATTTCCAAGAATTTTTTTCTTGAAAGGATCTATAGCAGGTTGGGCCTTAATCAACTCAGGGATATTAGCGCCTTTTTCCACAAAATATTTCTCTGGAGTTTTCGTTTCCAAATTATATCGTGTCGGTTCGTTAATATACGGGAATGATTTAGGTAAAATTTCATTGAAGATCAGTTTACCAACAGTCGTAATAAGAAGTTGGCCGTTTTGTTCTTCAGTGAAAGTCTCATTATTTAGTGACGATGCATGTACGGCACAACGGGAATGTAAGTGTACATATCCGTTTTGGTATGCAAGTAATGCTTCACTTGTATCTTTAAAGATCATACCCTCACCGATAGCGCCTTCTCTTTCCAATGTTAAGTAATAGTTACCTAATACCATATCTTGAGAAGGTGTAACGACAGGTTTACCATCTTTAGGGTTCAAAATGTTCTGTGCTGCAAGCATAAGCATGCGTGCTTCGGCTTGGGCTTCAGAAGATAGAGGAACGTGGACCGCCATTTGGTCACCATCAAAGTCAGCGTTGTAAGCTGTACATACGAGCGGATGCAAACGAATTGCGCGACCTTCAACCAAAGTTGGTTCAAATGCTTGGATCCCAAGTCTATGAAGAGTCGGTGCACGGTTCAATAGTACTGGGTGTTCTCTAATAACTTCTTCTAATACATCCCATATTTCAGGAGATAAACGTTCAATTTTACGCTTAGCGGATTTGATGTTATGCGCTAGACCTCTTTGAACAAGCTCCTTCATAACGAATGGTTTGAATAATTCAATCGCCATTTCTTTCGGAAGACCACATTGGTACATCTTTAAGTTTGGTCCGACTACGATAACGGAACGGCCAGAATAATCAACACGTTTACCAAGAAGGTTTTGACGGAAACGGCCTTGTTTACCTTTTAACATGTGAGATAAAGATTTTAACGGACGGTTACCAGGTCCAGTTACCGGACGGCCGCGACGGCCATTATCGATAAGAGCATCGACGGCTTCTTGCAGCATACGCTTCTCGTTTTGAACGATAATGCTTGGTGCTCCAAGATCCAGTAATCTTTTCAACCGATTATTACGGTTGATAACACGGCGATATAAATCATTTAGATCAGATGTGGCAAAACGTCCTCCATCAAGTTGAACCATAGGACGAAGTTCCGGTGGAATGACCGGAAGCACGTCAAGGATCATCCATGAAGGCTCATTTCCGGAGTTACGGAATGCTTCAAGTACTTCCAAGCGTTTGATTGCACGGGTTCTGCGTTGTCCTTGAGCTGTTTTAAGCTCCTCTTTCAACGACTCTACTTCCTTTTCCGTATCAATATCTTGCAAAAGTTTTTTAATAGCTTCCGCACCCATGGCAGCTTGGAACTTCTTACCGTATTTTTCACGGTATGTACGATATTCCTTTTCAGAAAGAAGCTGTTTCTTTTCTAAAGTTGTATCGCCCGTTTCAGTTACGACGTAAGATGCAAAGTAAATGACTTCTTCCAATGCACGTGGAGACATGTCAAGTACAAGTCCCATACGGCTTGGGATCCCTTTAAAATACCATATATGTGAAACTGGAGCTGCCAGCTCAATATGACCCATACGCTCACGACGCACCTTAGCACGAGTGACTTCAACGCCACAACGGTCACAGACTACGCCTTTATAACGAACACGTTTATATTTTCCGCAATGACATTCCCAGTCCTTTTGAGGTCCAAAAATTCTCTCACAGAATAAACCGTCTTTTTCTGGCTTTAACGTACGATAGTTGATTGTTTCTGGTTTTTTAACTTCTCCATGGGACCAAGAACGAATCTTGTCTGGTGAAGCAAGACCAATTTTCATATACTCAAAATTATTAACGTCTAACAAGGGGCCTACCTCCCTTTTAATCTCCAGGTTTAACCCTTGATTGCCGTCAAATATCAGGCAATCTTACACCGGATGATGGTTGATTGAATCAATAAGGCTCTAACGAGGCAGCATGATCTTCAAAGGAACATCTTGCTGCCAGTCAGAGCGGGTAATATATAACTAGATATGTTTATATTTAATTTTATTCTTTGACAGGTGCCCCTACTTCGGAAACAACCATATCTTTAGTTTCTGAATCAAGGCTTAATTTGTCTGCTTGGTTGGCTTCTTCTTCATCTTCCAAATCACGCATTTCGATTTCACGATCTTCGGCATTAAGAATTTTAACATCCAATCCTAAACTTTGAAGCTCCTTAATCAATACTTTGAAGGACTCAGGAACGCCTGGTTCAGGGACATTTTCACCTTTGACAATCGCTTCGTACGTTTTAACACGACCTACGACATCATCTGATTTAACGGTTAGGATTTCTTGTAATGTATAAGCAGCACCATAAGCTTCAAGTGCCCATACTTCCATCTCACCGAAACGTTGTCCACCAAATTGCGCTTTACCACCAAGTGGTTGCTGCGTAACAAGGGAGTAAGGTCCAGTTGAACGTGCATGAAGTTTATCATCGACCATATGTGCCAGTTTGATCATATACATGACACCAACTGATACACGGTTATCGAATGCTTCACCTGAACGGCCATCATAAAGGACAGTTTTTGCATCACGGGACATCCCGGCTTCTTCAATCGTACCCCAAACATCTTCCTCAGTGGCACCATCGAATACAGGAGATGCTACATGAATGCCAAGTGCGCGTGCAGCCATACCTAAGTGAAGCTCCAACACCTGACCGATGTTCATACGTGAAGGTACACCCAATGGGTTTAACATGATGTCGACTGGAGTGCCATCTGGTAAATAAGGCATATCTTCTTCAGGAAGGATCCTGGAGATTACCCCTTTGTTACCATGTCGGCCAGCCATTTTATCGCCTTCATGGATTTTACGTTTTTGAACGATATATACACGTGCTAGTTGGTTTACACCAGGAGGCAGTTCATCGCCGTCTTCTCTGTTGAATACTTTAACATCAAGAACGATTCCGCCGCCGCCGTGAGGTACACGAAGTGATGTATCCCTTACTTCACGTGCTTTTTCACCGAAGATTGCATGTAATAGACGTTCCTCAGCAGTCAGTTCCGTTACACCTTTTGGCGTCACTTTACCAACAAGAAGGTCTCCGTCTTTCACTTCAGCACCCACACGGATAATTCCGCGCTCATCAAGATTGCGAAGCGCATCTTCCCCTACGTTAGGGATATCACGGGTGATTTCTTCAGGCCCTAATTTTGTATCGCGTGATTCAGATTCATATTCTTCAATATGAATAGAAGTGTACACATCATCTTTAACCAATCGTTCACTCATGATGATGGCATCTTCATAGTTATATCCATCCCATGTCATGAAGGCAACCAATACGTTACGTCCAAGTGCCAACTCACCTTTTTCCATTGAAGGACCATCAGCAAGAATTTCACCTTTTACAACGTTGTCGCCAACACTTACGATAGGGCGTTGATTATAGCACGTTCCTTGGTTAGAACGAATGAATTTTAATAGACGGTATTTATCAAGATTTCCTTTTACTTGCTGTCCGTCAACTTCACTTACCCTACGTACCCATACTTCACGTGATTCAACGTGCTCTACGATACCAGGGTGTTTACAGATTACAGCAGCACCGGAGTCTTTCGCTGAAACATACTCCATACCCGTTCCTACTCGAGGGGATTCCGGTTGCAGCAAAGGAACTGCTTGACGTTGCATGTTCGCTCCCATAAGGGCACGGTTGGAGTCATCATTTTCCAAGAAAGGAATACATGCTGTCGCAGCAGATACAACCTGTTTAGGAGATACATCCATGTAATCTACGCGGTCACGCGGAACAACGGTATTTTCACCGCGGAAACGTGCAACAACATCATTATCAAGGAATGAACCGTCATCTGACAGTCGTACATTCGCTTGGGCAACTACATAATTATCTTCCTCATCAGCTGTTAAGTAGTCGATTTGGCTCGTAATTTTACCTGTTTCAGGGTCCACACGGCGGTATGGTGTTTCAATGAAGCCATATGGATTAACCTTTGCAAAACTGGATAACGAGTTAATCAAACCAATATTCGGTCCCTCAGGCGTTTCGATCGGACACATGCGGCCATAGTGGGAATAATGAACGTCACGTACTTCAAAGCCAGCACGCTCACGGGTCAGACCACCAGGTCCCAATGCAGATAGACGACGTTTATGCGTCAATTCAGCCAACGGGTTCGTTTGATCCATGAATTGAGAAAGCTGTGAGCTTCCAAAGAACTCTTTAATGGATGCAATGACTGGACGAATGTTGATTAGTTGCTGTGGAGTGATTGTATTCGTATCCTGGATGGACATTCTTTCACGTACGACACGCTCCATACGGGATAAACCAATTCTAAATTGGTTTTGCAGCAATTCACCAACAGAACGAAGACGACGGTTACCTAAATGGTCAATGTCATCCGTGATTCCCACACCATGCAATAAGTTAAAGAAATAGCTAATGGAAGAAATAATATCAGCCGGTGTAATGTTTTTGACCTGGTCGGTCACATAGGCATTACCGATGATATTGATCACTTTTTCGCCTTCAGCATCGTTTGGTGCAAACACTTTAATAGGTTGAAGAAGAGTTTCTTCCTCTACTACACCACCTGATGGATGGAATGTTTTGAATCCGATTCCAGCTTCGATATGAGGCAGAATCCTATCAAGGGTACGACGATCAAGCATTGTCCCTTTTTCAACGATGATTTCACCTGTTTCAGGATCAATCAAAGTCTCTGCAATACGTTGTCCGAATAAACGGTTCTTAATATGCAGTTTTTTGTTTATTTTATAACGGCCTACATTAGCTAAATCATAACGTTTCGGATCAAAAAAGCGTGATACTAAAAGACTTTTCGCGTTTTCGACAGTAGGCGGTTCACCTGGGCGTAGACGCTCATAGATTTCTAGTAATGCTTTTTCTACACTCTCGGTGTTATCCTTTTCAAGAGTGTTGCGAAGATATTCGTTATCTCCGATCAAATCGATGATTTCTTGATCTGTTCCGAATCCAAGGGCACGCATCAATACCGTGATCGGTAATTTCCTGGTGCGGTCGATTCGAACATACACAACATCCTTGGCGTCTGTTTCATATTCGAGCCATGCGCCACGGTTAGGAATAACGGTCGCAGAGAATCCAAGCTTACCGTTTTTATCCATTTTCCCATTGTAGTAAACACTCGGTGAGCGCACTAATTGGGATACAATTACCCGTTCAGCACCATTGATGACAAATGTACCTGTTTCAGTCATCAGCGGGAAGTCCCCCATAAATACATCCTGGTCTTTCACTTCCCCTGTTTCTTTGTTAACAAGGCGCACTTTCACACGAAGTGGTGCAGAATACGTAACATCGCGTTCTTTTGTTTCTTCCACAGAATACTTCGGCTCAGCTAAGCTGTAATCGATGAATTCTAACGATAAATTACCTGTAAAATCCTCAATAGGAGAAATATCCTGGAACATTTCCTTTAAACCTACATCTAGAAACCATTGATAAGAAGCTGTTTGAATTTCAATCAGGTTCGGAAGATCCAAAACCTCACTGATTCTTGCATAACTTCTACGTTGGCGGTGTCGTCCATACTGAACAAGTTGACCTGTCAACTGATTCACCCCTTAAATCAAGCGTTATAAGGATCCATTTGCCTCGGAAAAGGAATCATTTCCATAGACAAAAAGAAAATGGTTTTTATTTTAAAAACCACTATTTCTCATAAAACGAACTATTATTTATATATTTTTCCCATATTATCCATTGGTTATACACCAATGGTATAAAAATTGCATAGTTACGGAATTATATATATGCATTTTATAATACTAACATAGCGAAAATTTAGAGTCAAACCTTTTTGGCTAATAGTATATAGTAACCTTTTTTCTTAACGGGCACTTCAATATTTCCAAATAATTGCTCCATTTTATCCATTGCGGAAGGAGCCCCTTGTTTTTTTTGAATGACAACCCATAATTCTCCACCAGCTACCAAACTGCGATAGCTTTCTTCTAAAATTTCGTGGACTACACTTTTACCTGCGCGAATGGGAGGGTTCGTAAGAATCGCCGCGAATTGATTGGAGCCAACTTTGTCAAAACGATCACTTTCGTAAATCTTCACATTTGCAATCCCATTGGAAGCGGCATTCTCTTTTGACAATTCAACTGCCCGGCTATTTATATCAATCATTTCTATCGTTCTATCGGGATAAGCTGCCGCAATCGATATTCCGATTGGTCCATAACCGCAACCAACATCGAGAATATCTCCTTCCACAGCTTCATTAAGGTTAAAACTCTCAACCAAAAGACGCGATCCGAAATCAACTTCTTTTTTCGAAAAAACACCGTTATCACTTTTGAAGCGAAAGGCACGTCCCTTTAATGTGAAATCCCAAAATTTCGGATTGCTTACGACATCCGGTTTATGTGAGTAGTAATGCTCGGTCAGAGTCATCTCCCCCTATCAGAAAGGAATATTGAAGATTTAATGAGAGAAGAGAATTGAAGAATGGATGCTTGCACGCCGGAATGTCCGAATAACGAAACCCTCGTTATCAAACCATTAACGGCTAGTTTCCGTCATTTCTTTAAAATGAAGAAAAAAAGCCCGCCAGTGATAGCGAGCTTTTTGTTTATGCAAGATTACTTAACTTCAACGCCAGCTCCAACTTCTTCAAGTTTAGCTTTGATTTCTTCAGCTTCTTCTTTAGAAGCAGCTTCTTTGATTGCTTTTGGAGTGTTGTCAACAAGTTCTTTTGCTTCTTTAAGTCCAAGACCTGTAACTTCACGTACAGCTTTGATAACTTTGATTTTTTGATCTCCAGCAGATGTAAGGATTACATCAAACTCAGTTTTTTCTTCAGCAGCAGCGCCACCAGCAGCAGCTACAGCTACAGGTGCAGCAGCAGTTACGCCAAATTCTTCTTCGATTGCTTTTACAAGGTCGTTTAATTCTAAAACAGTCATATTTTTAACTGCTTCAATGATTTGATCTTTAGTCATTTTTATTTCCTCCTCGAAATGGTTGGTTTTTTTTTGAATCAGTAGGCTAAATAAGCAGTTAGCTTACGCGCCTTGTTCTTCTTTTTGCTCTGCAACAGCTTTTGTAGCAAGAGCAAGTCCGCGCATAGGTGCTTGAAGCACGCTGAGTAGCATTGAAAGTAGGCCTTCGCGTGAAGGTAGTTCTGCAAGAGCTTTAATTTCTTCAGCAGTTGCAACATTTCCTTCGATAACTCCAGCTTTGATTTCTAACGCTTCATGTTTTTTCGCAAAATCGTTAAGGATTTTTGCTGGCGCAATAACATCTTCAGTTGAGAATGCAATTGCGTTTGGTCCTGTTAGTGATTCGTTCAAAGCGCTAAGTTCAGCACTTTCCGCAGCACGGCGAGTCATAGAGTTTTTGTAAACTTTAAACTCAACGCCAGCTTCACGAAGTTGCTTACGAAGTTCTGTTAATTCAGCAACAGTCAATCCACGGTAGTCAACAACTACTGTTGATTGGCTTGCAGTTAACTTATCAGTAATCTCAGCAACGATTTTTTGCTTTTGTTCAATAATTGCGTTCATCCTTACACCTCCTGTAGATTTGCTTGAAAACATTTATACCGTTTCAAAGAAAAAGCCTTCATCTCTATTGCAGACATGAAGGCAGTAATTTCAAAAGTCATAGTCAAGGACTATTATTATCGAATTACCTCGGCAGGGAATTAAGCTCGTAACGAGCACCTACTGTCTACGGTACAAATGATATTCATTTATTCACAACAAAACTTATTATAACAATAATAGTTTTGGAATGTCAATTATTTATTGAAAGTAGAAGGATCAACTTTCACGCCAGGGCCCATTGTAGTTGTTACAGAAACGTTTTTCATGTAAGTTCCTTTAGCAGCCGCAGGTTTAACTTTCATTAATGTATCATAGATAGTAGTGAAGTTTTCCACTAGTTTAGCATCCTCGAAAGATACTTTACCGATTGGAGCATGGATGTTACCAGCTTTATCTACGCGGTATTCAACTTTACCAGCTTTGATTTCGTTAACAGCTTTTGTTACGTCGAATGTTACTGTGCCAGTTTTAGGGTTAGGCATTAAACCTTTAGGTCCTAATACACGGCCGAGTTTACCAACTTCACCCATCATGTCTGGAGTCGCAACGATTACATCGAATTCGAACCATCCTTGTTGGATTTTGTTGATGTAGTCAGATTCGCCAACGTAGTCAGCACCAGCAGCTTCCGCTTCTTTTGCTTTTTCGCCTTTAGCGAACACTAATACACGTTGAGTTTTACCAGTACCATTCGGCAGAACAACAGCTCCACGAATTTGTTGGTCAGCTTTCTTAGGGTCTACGCCTAAACGGAAAGCCACTTCAACAGTCGCATCGAATTTTGCGAAGTTTGCTTTTTTAGCAACTTCGATTGCTTCAGTTACAGCATAAGCCTTAGAAACTTCTACAAGCTTAGCTGCTTCAAGATACTTTTTACCTTTTTTCGCCATGATATAAATCCTCCTAAATTGTGGTTTTAACGGAATGACCTCCCACGAATAAAGGTTGCGAGTATCAATCGCAACCCCGTAGAAACAAATAGCAATTACATGGATTAGTCTTCGATGACAATACCCATGCTGCGAGCAGTACCTTCAACCATACGCATTGCAGCTTCAACGCTTGCAGCGTTTAGGTCAGGCATTTTAGTTTCAGCAATCTCGCGCACTTGATCACGCTTGACTGTAGCAACTTTATTACGGTTAGGTTCACCAGAACCAGACTCAATACCAGCTACTTTCTTAAGCAATACTGCAGCCGGCGGAGTTTTTGTAATGAATGTAAATGAACGGTCTTCAAATACCGTAATTTCAACAGGAATAATTAGACCAGCTTGATCTGCTGTACGAGCGTTGAACTCCTTACAGAATCCCATGATGTTTACACCAGCTTGACCTAATGCAGGACCGACTGGCGGTGCCGGATTCGCTTTACCAGCAGGAATTTGCAATTTAACCATTTTAATTACTTTTTTAGCCACGAGACACACCTCCTTATAAGTCCGTGATGTGGTAATAGGGTAATACCCTCCCACTCATCTTGAATTCTTTATATATTAATAAAGAATGCTTGTATCGTTGAGGCCTAAAAATTGAAACATACTGACCTTTGAAATTTTACCACTTTCAAAAGGCAATTTCAAGTTTTTTTCCGTTTATAATTTTTCCACTTGATTAAAATCAAGTTCAACCGGTGTATCACGACCGAACATATTGACTAGGACCCTTACTTTCCCTTTGTCTTTATCAAGTTCTTCAATTGGCCCTGCAAAGGTTGCGAAAGGTCCTTCTTTAACTTGAACCGTTTCACCGATTTCAAAATCAACTTCGATTTTGCTTTCATCTACGCCCATTCGTTTAAGGACGACTTCAATTTCTTCCGGAAGCAATGCAGTCGGTTTTGACCCAGCTCCAGATGAACCTACGAAACCTGTTACGCCAGGCGTATTCCGGACAACATACCATGAATCATCCGTCATGATGATCTCAACCAACACATAACCTGGAAATACTTTCTTTTTGGTCACTTTCTTTTTGCCATCTTTCACTTCTGTTTCTTCTTCTTCTGGAACTACAACGCGAAAGATCTTGTCTTCCATCCCCATAGTTTCAACACGTTTTTCCAAGTTAGCCTTAACCTTGTTCTCATAACCTGAATAGGTGTGAACTACATACCAATTCTTTTCCATGTGTTAGGACTTTAACGTCCTTCCCTCCCTGCAATCAATCATTTTCTTTATTAATCTTTATCTTTGAACGTTTTAGCCAAAAAACCATACCGGCGTCATCCTGACTTAACTAGAAAATATTGTGATGATTCATATTACAGCAGTGCTCGATTTTGAGCTTCTTCATTTATTAAAAAAGACAAATTAAAAAACCCGTTTCCGGGCTTTTCTGCTGACACATATTATTCTATCACTATTATACCTTATTTTCGAATCTCTTATTCAATAACTAAGCGAATTAATTCGGAAATACCCAAATCGACCACTGTAAAGAATAAAGCCATAAACAATACAGTCGTTACTACCACGATTGTATATTTGGTAAGCTCTTTGCGTTTCGGCCAGCTTACTTTTCGCATTTCGCGAGCGACTCCGCTGAAAAATTCGGTAAAACGTTTCATGAATGTACCTCCAAGCATTAGAAGCTTCTGTCAATCTATTTATAAAACGGTTATTTCGTTTCTTTATGAATCGAGTGTGAGTTGCATGTACTGCAAAATTTCTTGATTTCCAGTCGTTCGCCGCTTGTCGATTGTTTGCTCTCATAACTATAATTTCTTGAACCGCAATCAGTGCATGCAAGAACTATTTTTTTTCGCATTAGATACACCTATCCTATCTACTATATCCATAAAACCTTATCACGGCTGTTTTTTATTGTCAATATCAAAGCGGGTTTCACCCATTATGGACACCGGAAATCAAACATCGGTTACTTAACATCCATTAAAACTTTTAGTGAATAATAAACTTCCATGTGGAGAAGGGACAGATGAAATTAAGCGGAAAAAGCGGAGGGATTATAAACTGATTTCCCTTACTTCCAGATAGCGCTCGAGCTTTCTTTTCACCCGCTGAAGGGCGTTGTCGATTGACTTAACATGCCGGTTCAACTCTTCCGAAATTTCTTGGTAGGTTTGTCCATCCAGGTAAAGAGCTAACACTTTTCTCTCAAGATCACTCAGGAGCTCGGCCATCTTTAATTCGATATCGTCAAACTCTTCTTGGTTGATGATCAGTTCTTCCGGGTCCAAAACTTTCGTACCCGATATAATATCCATTAGAGTTCGGTCCGATTCCTCATCATAAATGGGCTTGTCCAGGGAAACATAGGAATTGAGCGGAATATGTTTTTGACGTGTTGCTGTTTTGATAGCTGTAATGATCTGCCTCGTAATGCATAGTTCTGCAAATGCTTTAAAGGAAGATAATTTATCCCCTTTAAAATCACGGACGGCTTTATATAAACCAATCATACCTTCTTGCACGATGTCTTCCTTATCGGCACCAATCAAGAAATAAGTCCTTGCTTTCGCTCTTACAAAATTACGATACTTTTGGATCAAATAATCCAGCGCCTCACTGTCTCCAGTGTGCACCATCCCTATCAATTCATCATCCTCAAACTGCAGATACTTTTCGTTCAGCTTCATTCCGAATTTGAGACCCACATTATATCCCCCTGACCTGACTCAGATAGAAATATTATACAGCAGGTAAATTTTACCCGTCAATGGTTCAAATTTTACCTCGGCGCCATTTTTCGAAAATTTCTGCCACTTCTTCACTTAAAGGAATCTTTGCCACGGGTCTTATCGTCGTTGTTTTTCTTACATCTTTCTTGATTTCGCCTTGAATTTCTTCCATTTCAACAAGCAGTTCACGAGCGGATTTCCTTAGGGCCCCTTGGCCAAAGATCACCCACTGTTCCGTGAAGTCAGAGGTTGCCACTTGAATTTGCGTTTTGACATTATTCAGTTCAATGGCCATCTTTTCTATTCTTTCATCCGCAGTTTCATTTTCTTTTGTAAAAATTACGTCAACTTTGTGATTTTTGAATATGCGGGCAATTCCCTGAACATATTGAGCGTCAAATACAATAATTACACGGTATCCGGTAAATGCTTGATATTCCGCCATCATTTCTATCAACCGGTCTCTTGCAGCAGCAAGATCCCGTTCTTTTAATTCCCTCAGTTCCGGCCAAGCTCCAATAATGTTATAACCGTCCACCAACAGAATATTCATTCCATCATTGCCCTAGAGGATTTCTTTTTCTATAAACCTCATACATCAATAAACCGGCCGCTACCGATGCATTTAACGAAGTTACTTGTCCTGCCATAGGGAGACGGATGAGAAAATCACATTTATCCTTCATTAACCGTGCCATGCCTTTTCCTTCGCTGCCGATAACAAGTCCGATAGGCATCTTTCCGTCCATGTTACGGTAATCATCGCTGCCTTTCGCATCGGTACCGACTATCCATACCCCTCGCTCTTTCAACTCTTCCACCGCTCTTGCCAAATTTGTAACGCGAGCTACCGGAATATATTCGATTGCACCCGTCGAAGCTTTTGCCACTGTTGCCGTCAAGCCCACCGCTCTTCTTTTTGGAATGATGATTCCATGGGCCCCGACTGCATCAGCCGTCCTCATGATCGAACCTAAATTATGCGGATCTTCAACTTCATCAAGGATCATGAAAAAAGGTGCTTCGTCCCGTTCAGCCGCTTTTGCGAATAAGTCATCCAGCTCCACATATTCATATGCAGCCACTTGTGCGATAACGCCTTGATGGATGCCTTCTGCCATTTGGTCAATTTTTTTCTTCGGTACGATTTGCACGAATACCTTCTTTTCCTTCGCCAGACCGATGAGTGGTTGCATCGAGCCTTTTTGCGAGCCCTCGGCTATCCAAATTTTATTAATATCCCGTTCGGAGCGAAGTGCTTCCAATACGGGGTTTCTGCCAATGATATATTCTTCACTCATGGGTTACTCCCCTTTTCTTCTTCAATGTATTCAATGGATTTTTTGATGAGTTCTTCCATTCTTTCTATTCGACCGGATAAATACAAAAATCCTATAAGTGCCTCGAAGGCTGTACTGTAGCGATACGTTTGCACATCTGTATTCTTCGGTACCGTACCGGATTTTGCATTTCGGCCGCGCCGAACGACAGCGGATTCCTCTTCCGATAACCAATCTGACTCCAGGAAAAAGTGGATGATTTTATTTTGCGCTTTAGCAGCTACAAAAGATGTAGCTTTTTTGTGTAGCAGATTGGGCTTGACCGCTCCTTTTTGAATGAGGTGATGCCGTATATACGTTTCGTATACAGCATCACCTATATATGCCAAAGCAAGACTGTTCAGCATTTTTGCATCTACCTTACTATCGTAATGAAGCATTAATTACCCTCTTTTCCATCTTGTACCTTGAGGGGTATCCTCTAATATGATATTCATGTTTTTCAAGCGATCACGAATTTCATCAGATAACCCAAAATTGCGGTCTTTCCGCGCTTGAATTCTCTGCTGTATCAAGCCTTCAATTTCTTCATCCAAAAGCCCCTCTTCTTCAAGGGACAACCCTAGGACAGAAAATAGGATGTTGAATTTATCAAG
This sequence comes from Peribacillus sp. YIM B13472, assembly GCF_042788005.1. NCBI lineage: Bacteria > Bacillati > Bacillota > Bacilli > Caryophanales > Bacillaceae > Peribacillus > Peribacillus sp. YIM B13472. The sequence goes on along the minus strand of NZ_JBHZPG010000033.1, from coordinate 14,073 downwards.
GAAAGCATCAATCACTTCCTTGTCTGTGTTTTTCTCCATCAAGTAATAATTTGCCTGTTTGGAAAGTTCAAAGAGCATGGATATTGCATTAGCTGTGTTGAAATCATCATCCATTTCTTTAATGAATTGTTCATGTAATTCATTCAGCTTCCCCAACCAAACATCATTATTCTCAGTCAATCCGTCACTTACTTGAAGGCGATGCTTTAAGTTTTGATAAGATGTCCTTAAGCGATCGAGGGACGCTTTTACATTTTCAAGCACTTCTTCACTATAATTGATAGGATGACGGTAATGTACAGATAACATAAAGAAGCGTAACACTTGTGGATCATGCTTCTGAATGATGTCATGCACAAGGACGAAATTGCCTAAGGACTTAGACATTTTTTCATTCTCAATATTTATATACCCGTTATGCATCCAATAATTCGCAAAAGTCTTACCCGTCAATGCTTCGGATTGTGCAATTTCATTTTCATGATGCGGGAAAGCCAGATCTTGACCTCCAGCATGAATATCGATTGTATCACCCAAATACTTCTTGACCATTGCGGAGCATTCGATATGCCAGCCAGGTCGCCCTTTACCCCATGGGCTCTCCCAAGATATTTCATCATCCTTGGCCGTTTTCCAAAGGGCAAAATCAAGGGCATCTTGTTTTTTCTCCCCTATTTCAATACGTGCCCCCACTCGTAGCTCATCGATGGACTGATGTGAAAGTTTTCCATAACCCTCAAACTTACGAGTTCGGTAATACACATCCCCTTCAGATTCATAAGCGAATCCTTTCTCAATTAATGCCGAGATGAATTCAATGATTGCATCCATGTTCTCCATTACGGTTGGGTGAGCATCGGCTTTTTTGCAGCCCAATGCCGACACATCTTCAAAATAAGCCTTGATGAAACGCTCAGATATGGTTGGAACATCTTCCCCCAATTCTTTTGCCGCACGAATCAGCTTATCATCCACATCCGTAAAGTTCGAAACGAATTGCACATCATATCCACGGTAATCCAAATACCTACGGACGGTATCGAATACGATTGCCGGTCTCGCATTACCAATATGAATGTAATTATAGACAGTGGGTCCGCATACGTACATCTTCACCTTTCCCTCTTCCATCGGGACGAAGGTTTCCTTTTTTCTTGTAGCTGTGTTATATATTTTAATCGCCATATTATAGACTCCTTTCTTTCTGCTTCTGTTCAGCCATCTTCGCTCTTAAGGCCCTGATTTCACTATCCAATTCCTTAAAGCGATCGGCGATTGGATCAGGAAGATCACAATGATTTAGATCTTTGTTGATTTTGATTCCATCTTGAATGACCACTTTACCTGGAATGCCCACCACTGTGGAATTAGGTGGCACTTCCTTTAAAACGACCGATCCTGCACCGATTTTTGAGTTTTCCCCAACAGTGATGGAACCCAGCACTTTTGCTCCTGTAGCAATCAAAACGTTATCCTTTATCGTAGGATGACGTTTCCCCTTTTCCTTTCCTGTCCCTCCAAGGGTTACACCTTGAAAGACAGATACATTGTCGCCAATTTCACAAGTTTCGCCAATGACGATCCCCATTCCATGGTCAATGAAGAAACGACGGCCAATCGTAGCCCCTGGATGAATTTCAATTCCGGTAAAAAACCGACTGATCTGAGATATACTTCTTGCCAGGAAAAAGAATTTCTTCTTAAATAGTGCGTGAGCCATCCTATGACTCCAAATCGCATGTAAACCCGCGTACGTCAATATGACTTCCAAATAGCTGCGCGCAGCAGGATCTTGATCAAAAACCACTTCGATATCCTCTTTAAACATCTTTAACAAAATGATTCCCCCCTATGTTCCGTACTTTTCCAACATCCCCTTTGAAGCTTTTAAAGCATATAAAAAAGCGTCTCTGTCCAAATAGACAGAGACGCTTTAAGCGCGGTTCCACTCTGTTTGGAATGTACGAAGCAGGTAAAGCTTTTTCCTGTTTTTTCATCCCCAACTTTAATCCCTGTAACGGAGGACATTCCGCCTGTGCCTACTATAGGTTAGTTCAGCAAAGGACTCAAGGGTGCATTTCAGAAAACGAGAGGCTTGAACCACTTTCAGCAGGTTATGGTTCTCTCTAAAAAGCTTCGTTTACTTACTTCTCCCCATCTACGCGTTCTTTTGTAAGATTATTAAATACTATATTACATTTTTGACAAATTGTTAATATAAAATACTCTGAATACGCTGTTTAATTTTTTCTTTGCCGAGTAATGAAATTGCCTTAGGCAAGTCAGGACCATGTGTTTGACCCGTGACGGCCGCCCTTATCGGCATGAATAATTTTTTCCCTTTATGGCCTGTGCTTTTTTGTACGGCTTTAATCGACTTCTTGATTTCATCCGCGTTAAATTCTTCAAGGCCATCGATCTCCTGAAGGAAAGCTTTCATGACTTCCGGTACCTGTTCTTCAGCCAGTACTTCCTTGGCTTCTTCCTCGAACACGACCTCATCCTTGAAAAACAGTTCAGATAGCTCGACTATTTCCGCTCCATAGCTCATCTGCTCTTGAAAAAGGGAAACTAGCCCATGTACCCACTCTTCTTCTTCTGCGGTCAGTGTCTCTGAAACCTTCCCGGCTTTAATTAAGTGAGGCATTGACAATTCCACTGCACGATTTCCGTCCAATTGCTTTACATATTGGTTATTCATCCATGTAAGCTTTTGTTTATCGAAAAGTGCGGGTGATTTAGACAGCCGATCAGCATCGAAAAGATTAATGAATTCTTCCTTCGTGAAAATCTCTTCTTCCCCGACCGGAGACCATCCTAGTAATGTAATGAAATTGAATAAAGCTTCAGGTACATAACCAAGCTCTTCATATTGCTCAATGAATTGAATGATGGACTCATCACGTTTACTCAGTTTCTTCCTGCTTTCGTTTACAATCAGCGTCATATGTCCGAATACCGGCGGTTCCCAGCCGAAAGCTTCATAAATCATCAGTTGTTTTGGAGTATTGGAGATATGATCATCACCGCGAAGGACATGGGAAATCTTCATCAAGTGATCATCGACGGCCACTGCAAAGTTATAGGTTGGAATGCCATCTTTTTTAACGATGACAAAATCACCAAAGCCATCCGCTTCAAACGAAACCTCATCCTTAACCATATCTTCGAAAGTAAGGACCTTCCCAGCTGGAACGGCAAAGCGAATGCTAGGTTTTCTTCCTTGAGCCACTAGTTCCGCTTGCTCTTCTTCAGTTAAATGCTTGCACTTCCCTGAATATTTTGGCGTTTCATTCCGTTCGACCTGTCCTTCACGCTCTGCTTCAAGCTCTTCTTCCGTACAATAGCATTTATATGCCAAACCCTTATCGAGAAGCTCTTGATACAATTCCTGATAAAGGTCGTTCCTTTCGGATTGACGATATGGCCCGAATTCACCGCCAACATCAACACCTTCATCCCAATCCATACCAAGCCATTTCAAATATTTAAGCTGACTTTCCTCTCCGCCTTCAATATTTCTCTTTTGGTCGGTATCTTCAATACGGATGATGAATTTCCCGCCTTTATTTCGTGCGTATAAATAATTAAACAAAGCAGTCCGTGCATTACCAATATGTAAATGTCCAGTCGGACTCGGTGCATAGCGAACTCGAATATCGCTGCTCATGATATATATAGACCTCCCAGTCGTTCTATTCTATTGTATATATTATCATTTAAATACATTGGGATAAAGGCATCCACTCTAAAAACGAAATTAGTTTGATTTAACCAATAAAACCACAGCCTGTGCCGCGATTCCTTCGCTCCTGCCTGTAAATCCAAGTTTCTCGGTAGTGGTCGCCTTTACATTAATTCTGTCTATCGACGCATCTAAAAGTTCAGCAATCCTGCCTCGCATTTCCTCAATATACGGTGCCATTTTCGGGCTTTGCGCAATGATTGTACAGTCCGCGTTGCCTAGGGAATATCCTTCTTTTTTTACGATCGCCCAAATAAACTGCAGCAGTTTTGCCGAATCGGCATCTTTAAATTCAGGATCTGTATCTGGAAAATGCTTACCGATATCTCCTGCACCAATTGCCCCCAAGCAGGCATCAGCAACTGTATGCAGAAGGACATCCGCATCCGAATGACCTAACAAACCTTTCTCATACGGAATCGTAATCCCCCCAATAATCAAAGGTCTCCCCTCCACAAGTTGATGAACGTCATATCCTTGTCCTATTCTAAACATATCATTCTCCCCAATCATCGTTTTCCATGTTGTTGTTTATGTAAAATCGCTTCTGCAAAATAAAGGTCTTCCTGAGTCGTAATTTTAATATTATCATAATTGCCCTCAATAATAACTACCTGTTCATTGATCCGCTCTAGCAAGCTTGCATCATCCGTCCCTAAAAATGCTTCAGCTTCTGCCTGTTCATACGCACTTTTTAATATGGATACACGAAAAGCTTGTGGAGTTTGTACCGCCCACAAGCTTGATCGTTCCACTGTTTCCACTACCTTTTTGTTTGACGCTTTTTTAATCGTATCCTTAACGGGCACTGCAATTACGGCACCTCCATGAAGGGAGGCGGCAGTAGTCAATTCACTGATTTGCCCAAGATTGATAAAAGGGCGGGCACCGTCGTGGACCAGGATGATTTCTTCTCCTGCATGTTGCAGTCCATTATAAACGCTTTGTTGGCGCTCCTTGCCACCCTTGACCAGTTTCTTGACCTTTTTAAGCCCATACGCTGAAATCAATTGACTGAAATAATCCTTTTCTGCCGGGTTTATCGAAAGGATGATTCCCCGGCAGTCAGGATCTTCTTCGAAGACACGCAGTGTATAAACAATAATCGGGATACCCGATAGTTCAATAAAAAGTTTATTCTTGCCCGCCTTCATTCTTTTGCCTTGCCCAGCTGCAGGTATCACTACTTCATAAAACATAACGGTTTCTCCTACTCTTCTTTATAATGCTTTTTCTAATAGTTTCGGTTTAGCGAATATCATACGGCCTGCAGAAGTTTGCAATACACTTGTGACAAGTACATCGATGCGTTTCCCGATATGGTCACGGCCACCCTCGACAACAATCATGGTGCCATCGTCTAAATAAGCGATGCCCTGGTTCTGCTCTTTCCCGTCCTTGATGACCTGAACATTCATCTCTTCCCCAGGAAGGACAACAGGTTTTACAGCATTTGCAAGGTCATTGATATTAAGAACCGCCACATTTTGAAACTCGCATACTTTGTTTAAATTGAAATCATTGGTAACGACCATTCCGCCCGATATTTTGGCAAGTTTCACTAGTTTACTGTCCACTTCCTGAATGTCTTCAAAATCCCCCTCGTACATCTCCACTTTAATCGGAAGGTCTTTTTGAATCCGATTCAGGATATCCAAACCTCGTCTTCCACGATTCCTTTTCAATGCATCAGATGAATCGGCAATGTGCTGCAGTTCGTTTAATACGAATTGAGGAATGACTATGGTACCCTCCAGAAAGCCTGTCTGACAAATATCCGCAATTCTACCATCAATGATGACGCTTGTATCGAGAATCTTCAGCCGCTTGCTATACCCCTCTTCATCCTCTTCGCTCGCTTCACCATCAGTGTTCTTTTTCTTATTGCTTTTCGTGAATAAACTCAATAGCTCATCACGCTTTTTAAAGCCCACCTGAAAACCAAGATAACCAAATAAAAGCGTAAGGATGATGGGAACCACTGTATTTAAAATAGGAACCTTGATGGCACTGAAGGCGGAGCCAACCAAGAACGCCGCAAGCAGTCCCACTAAAAGACCGACGCTGCCAAAGATTATATCCGTAATTGGTATCTTTACTAGCTGTTCCTCCAGCCACTTCATAAAATAGATCACATGATCTACTGCCCAAAAAGTTATAAGATAAAAGATAATGGCACCCAACAGTACACTTACATAAGGATTGTTTATTAAAGCAATATCATCTGCATGTAAAACAATTAATAATTCTGGAATAAGTAACATACCAAGTGTTCCGCCGACTATTAAGAAGCATGCTTGTATAATGCGTTTTAACATCCCTTTCACCTCCTTCTACTCATTATTGACCAATAAAATAAAATGAAACCTTCGAAAGTTCGTTTTCATTATATACGTTAAATTCACATGAGGAATTAGTGGATTTACAAATATGATTTCTTCTCTTTTTCGTAATATTAGCCTAGCACCCTGAGTTTTGAGTGTCAAAAATAAACACCAATCAATTTCAAGCTAGTTCAGCGGAATTTAAAAGGCCAGCTGCACCTACATCCTTCTATTTGTGACAAGCTGATTTTTCAAAATCCGGAGTCCTTCTTTGATTTTATTGGCGCGGACTTCGCCTATGCCCTCCACATCGTCAAGGTTTTCAACCGTAGCTTTATTGACTTCACTAAAGCTTCCGAACTGTTTCACTAAATTTTCGATGATCAAACCCGGCAAGCGTGGAATTTTATGAAGAATACGGTAACCACGGGGATGTACTGACTCATCAAGGTGTATGTATCCATGATAGCCCAGCACCTTTAGAAGAATGCTTTCATCCAGTTTTTCCTGCATGGCCAACTCTTGAAGCCTAAAAATGATTTCCTCGGGATTTTCATCATTACTGGAGGTATAATCCTTGATAAGCCATTTTCCTTCCGTTTCAATATCTGCCAGGATTTCATTCATTTGCAAACGGATCAATCTTCCTTCCGTACCAAGCTCATTAAGGTACGTTAATAGCTCCGCCTTGATTCTGAGCACCATTACATATCGGTGAAATACCTGCAAAAGGTCGGCATAGGTCACGATTTCCTCAAACTCGAGTGCTCCTAAAACCGATATGCTCTGCTGCAAGACCACCTTGTATTTTTCCAAGGTCTGGATGGCTAAATTAGCCTTGGCAAGTATGACTCCTATATCTTTAAGGGCGTATCGGAAATTGCCTTGATATAAAGTGATGACATTCCGACGTTGTGAGATTGCGATGACCAACGACTTGGTCTCCCTTGCCACACGTTCCGCTGTCCTATGCCGCATTCCCGTTTCAGTGGAAGGTGTACTGTTATCCGGAACTAGTTGGGCATTTGCGAAAATGATCTTATCGGCTGTTTCATTTAAAATGATGGCCCCGTCCATCTTTGCCAACTCATATAATGTGCTGGGGGTACAGCTGCAGTTGATTTCGAAGCCACCATCCACGATCACCCGCACCTTCTCATTATATCCGACCACTATCAAACCACCTGTGTTTGCCCTCAGGACATTTTCAATCCCCTCCCGAAGCGGGGTACCCGGAGCAACAATTTGCAGGATTTCCAATTTTGTTTTCTCATACCCTTTTTTATCTGTCATACTTACCCCCCTAACGATTGTTTAAGAGCCTCCGAAACAGATGAAACACCAACGATCTTAATCCCTTTCGGCGCGGTCCATCCCCCTATATTATTAGCCGGTATGATAACCCGCTCAAACCCTAATTTTGCTGCTTCCTGCACCCTTTGTTCAATTCTTGACACCCTTCTTACCTCACCAGTCAGCCCCACTTCACCAATGATGCAATCGGCAGGGTTTGTTGGTTTATCACGGAAGCTTGAAGCAATGCTTATTGCGACAGCGAGGTCAATTGCAGGTTCATCCAGCTTGACACCACCAGCAACCTTTAAATACGCATCTTGGTTTTGGAGCAGCAAGCCCACTCTCTTTTCCAGAACAGCCATTAAAAGCGAAACTCGATTGTGGTCGATTCCCGTGGCCATTCGCCTCGGATTGCCAAAACTCGTAGGTGAAATCAATGCTTGAATTTCGACTAGCACCGGCCTTGTTCCCTCCATGGACGCGACGACTGTAGAACCCGAGGCTCCCTGCGACCGTTCTTCAAGGAAAATTTCCGATGGATTCGCGACCTCTTCCAATCCATGTTCTTTCATTTCAAAAATACCCATCTCATTCGTCGAACCAAAGCGATTTTTAACCGCACGTATAATTCGATATGTATGGTGTCTTTCACCTTCAAAATATAATACAGTATCAACCATGTGCTCAAGCAGCCGTGGCCCCGCGATGGCTCCCTCCTTTGTAACGTGTCCGACGATAAAAATCGCAATTCCGTTCGTTTTAGCAATGCGCATGAGTGAGGCTGTGCACTCCCTCACTTGTGAAACGCTTCCCGGGGCGGATGTAACCTCCGAATGGTATACCGTTTGAATGGAGTCAATAATGACCAAATCCGGTTTTACATCCGTAATTGCCTGTTGGATATAATCCATATCGGTTTCAGCATAAACGAATAGATTTTCCGACATGGTCCCAAGCCGATCCGCTCTCAATTTGGTCTGCTTGACTGATTCTTCACCTGAAATATAAAGCACTTTTTTCTGTTTATGCGCCAATTGGGATGATACCTGTAAAAGCAGGGTGGACTTACCGATACCCGGGTCCCCTCCGATCAATACAAGTGATCCCTGTACGATCCCGCCCCCAAGAGCACGATTCAATTCCATTAAATCCGTCTTAATCCGGGGTTCTTTTTCTGATTGAATAGTCGTTATGGGTGCTGCCTTCTCCCGTTCCCCGGAACCTCTAACCTCTGAATTGGTAAAAGCGCCTTTTCTAGCAGGTTTAACGATTTCGGTTTCCTCGACCATTTTGTTCCATTCACCGCATCCTGGGCATTTCCCCATCCATTTTGGGGACTCATATCCACAAGACTGACACATAAATTTTGTTTTCTTCTTTACAGCCATAAATTACTCCTTTTCCTTTGGAAAAAATATCTATATTAAGGATATTATACCTCGGTTTTATTTAAACCTTCTTAAGGCTAAGTTTTTTTAAAAAAAATATTCATTCTGCTTATCCCATTTATACTCAAATCTACCTATAGATAAAAAACAGAGGTACACTGCAAAAGAATCTGCGTGTACCTCGAAGTTTAGGATCAGGTTATTCACTTACATTAACAGGCTCGCCTTGTCGGATTGCAAACTCATTATTCACGACATCCATTACGACCGTTTGCCCTTTTTTCACATTGCCCTTAAGCAACTCTTCGGATAGATAATCTTCTACATGCTTCTGAAGTGCCCTGCGGATTGGCCGTGCTCCATATTCCGGATCAAAACCTTCCGTAGCAATTTTTTCTCTGGCCGCATCTGTCAGCTCCAAGTATATCTCCTGTTCTTTCAAACGGGTAGTAAGCTGATTTGACATTAATGTAACGATTTGTTTCAAATGATCCTTCTCTAATGAGTGGAACACGATAGTTTCATCAATACGATTCAGGAATTCCGGACGGAATGCACGTTTGAGTTCTTCCATCACTTTCCCTTTCATATTTTTATAGTCCTGGCCAGTATCCTGGATGTTAAAGCCGACATACTTATCAGTTTTCAAGGCCGACGCCCCTACATTCGATGTCATAATCAGGATGGTATTCCTGAAATCGACAGTACGCCCCTTGGAATCTGTCAGTCTTCCGTCTTCCAATACTTGAAGAAGAATATTGAAGACATCCGGATGCGCCTTTTCTATTTCATCAAGCAGAACGACGGAGTATGGTTTCCTCCGCACTTTTTCCGTTAACTGACCGCCTTCTTCGTATCCAACATATCCTGGAGGGGATCCAACAAGACGTGAAGTCGAATGTTTCTCCATATATTCGGACATATCGATGCGGATCATGGCATCTTCATCACCAAAAATGGATTCAGCTAAAGCACGGGCTAGCTCGGTTTTACCGACCCCTGTAGGTCCCAAGAAGATGAATGAACCAATTGGACGTTTAGGGTCTTTCAAACCTGCCCTTGCACGTCGTACTGCTTTAGAAACCGCAATGACAGCCTCTTCCTGCCCAATAACACGATCATGTAGGATTGACTCCATATTAAGCAGTTTGTCTGACTCTGTTTGCGCCAATTTAGTGACTGGAACTCCCGTCCAACTGGATACGACGTGTGCAATGTCATCTACAGTCACTTCACTGTTCTCCTGCCCTTGTTTTTCTTTCCAAGTTTTTTTCGTTTCTTCCAATTGTTCTCTTAAGCGTTGTTCTGTATCGCGAAGCGAAGCAGCTTTTTCAAATTCCTGACTCTGAACGGAAGCATCCTTTTCCTTACGAACATCATCCAGCTTCACTTCAAGTTCTTTTAAGTTAGGTGGCGTTGTGTATGAACGCAGCCTAACCTTGGAACCAGCTTCATCAATCAAGTCAATCGCTTTATCCGGTAAAAAGCGATCGGAAATATAACGGTCGGATAATTTGACTGCGGCATCAATCGCTTCGTCAGTAATCGATACGCGGTGATGTGCCTCATAACGGTCACGCAGCCCCTTGAGAATTTGGATGGATTCCTGAATAGTCGGCTCATCGACTTGGATTGGCTGGAAACGACGTTCAAGCGCAGCATCCTTTTCAATATACTTCCGGTACTCATCCAAAGTGGTGGCACCGATACATTGTAATTCACCTCGGGCCAATGATGGTTTAAGGATATTGGAGGCATCAATGGCACCTTCTGCACCACCTGCACCAATCAATGTATGCAATTCATCGATGAATAGGATGATATTACCCGCCTGACGTATTTCATCCATAACTTTCTTCAACCGGTCCTCAAATTCACCCCGGTATTTAGTACCAGCCACAACAGTACCCATATCAAGTGTCATTACGCGTTTATCACGTAAAATTTCAGGTACCTCATTATTGATGATCTGTTGGGCAAGCCCTTCAGCAATGGCTGTTTTACCAACCCCAGGTTCACCGATTAATACCGGGTTATTTTTTGTACGACGGCTTAATACCTCGATGACACGCTGTATTTCCTTACTTCTTCCGATAACGGGATCCAAACTTCCTTCCCTGGCAATCGCCGTTAAATCACGGGCAAGGCCATCCAGTGTCGGCGTGCTTGCATTTGAAGCGGCTGAACCTTGATGACCACCTGATTCATTGCTTCCCAGAAGTTGCAATACTTGTTGTCGAGCTTTATTTAAACTTACTCCCAGATTATTCAATACACGGGCAGCTACACCTTCCCCTTCTCGTATAAGACCTAGAAGAACATGCTCTGTCCCAACATATGAGTGACCTAATTTTCTTGCCTCATCCATGGAAAGCTCAATGACTTTCTTTGCTCTTGGGGTATAATGTATCGTTTGAGCCGTATCCTGTCCACGGCCAATTAAATTTTCCACTTCTTTCTGAATCTTATCCGAACCCAATCCAAGAGCATATAACGCTTTGGCAGCAATACCATCACCTTCTCGGACCAGGCCCAATAAAATATGTTCCGTGCCAATATTATTATGACCTAAACGGATTGCCTCTTCTTGGGCTAATGCTAATACTTTCTGGGCTCTTTCAGTAAAACGACCAAACATCATAGGGAATTCCTCCTTAAGAATTTTCGTTTTGAATAAAGTTGCTGGCAATTCTCTAAGTTGTGGCAGAAGCTTCTTCTTGCTCCATATCTATTACATGAAATTTGATACTCCCTAAAGAGGTCAATGACCTTTATAAGGAGGAAGATTCCGTGAAATTCAAGCGTTCCCGGATGAGTGCTGCTCTACGGATATCCCTTTCATGGGGTCTTAAAGGGCCGCCTGCGTACTTTTGTAAAAATCCCGACTGCGTCAAAATCATCAACTCATTTAGAATGCTTTTAGAAATATTCTTTATATACCCAAGATCTATCCCTAATCTAACATCGGAGATACAGGTAGCTGCTTCCTTGGTCTCGATGATGCGAGCATTGGACAAAATCCCATATGAACGGAAAATTCTATCTTCTAATTGTATGTGGGAAGTCCTCGCTAATGCATCCCTCGCTGACCGTTCCTGGGCTATGATTTGTTGCACTACACTTGTTAGATCTTCAACGATATCCCTTTCCGACTTTCCAAGAGTAATTTGATTGGAGATTTGAAAAATATTCCCCAAGGCTTGACTGCCCTCTCCATAAATCCCTCGAACCACCAACCCCAATTGGTTGATAGCCGGTATGATATTATTCATCTGCTGTGTAAGGACAAGGCCCGGCAGATGCATCATGACTGAAGCCCTTAATCCTGTTCCCACATTAGTCGGACAACTAGTTAGGTATCCTCTTTCCTCATCATATGCATAGTCTATGGATTCTTCAATCCAATCGTCAAGAACATTTGCAATCTTTAAGGTTTCCTTTAGCTGCAACCCCGACATTAAACATTGAATACGGAGATGATCCTCTTCGTTTATCATGATACTTATTTCTTCATTTTCCGAAAGGAGACATGCGCTTTTCGCTGAATCTTCAACTAAATGGGGACTGATTAAATGTTTTTCAACGAGAACTCGCTTTTCCAGTGGCTGCAATTGGTCAATCTCTAAAAGTTCCAGTTTTCCAATCTCCGGTGTTACTTCTTCTTCGATTCTTTTTTTGACCAATTCAATGATTTTTTTAGCTTCTTCGTTAGAAAAGGAGGTTGGGAAGGTAAAGTCTTTAAAATTCCTGGCCAGCCGAATCCGCGAACTCAATACAATATCGATTTCCGGCCCTTCGGCACTCATCCAGGAACTCAAGGCGTTTTCTACAAACTTTTCCAAGCTCATAATTCCTCGCCTCCCTCTTGCGCTTCATACCTTTTTTCAAGGGAACGAACCTTATCTCTTACCTCTGCCGCTTTCTCAAACTCCTCTTGATCAATGTGGACCTTTAAAACTTCTTTCAAATCCAAAATTTGCTTTCGAAGATATATGGTGCCACCAATCCTTTTTGGAATTTTCCCTATATGTGCTGTATTGCCGCTATGAACCCTCTTTAAAATGGGATTTAACTGTTCATTGAACGTTTTATAACATTCGGCACAGCCAAACTTACCAATATGGACAAATTCTTTATAAGATCGATGACAATGCGGGCAACGTCTCTCTTCCGTTTTGGGAAATGCATTTGCCTTTGTCTGTTGAATATTCGACTCCATATTCAACAATCCTGCTAATAAATTATTTATTGAAAAACCAGGTCCTCCTGCATCCATGAACATTTCACCTTTTTCCTGAGCACATTTCTCACAAATCATGACTTCAGTCTTTTTTCCATTGATGATTTTGGTGAAGTGCAGGGTAGCAGGCCTTTGATGACATTCTTGGCAAATCAACGTTCATCACCTCTGCCAGTTTCATTTATATTTTAAAGTCGTAAGCATCGCAGTTAAAATTCTTGCCCTAAGCTCATCGCGGTCAGGTAGGTCGATATAAATCACCGATCTATCTATGACGCTCATCATAATCTTTGCTTCTCTTTCATTAATGACGTCTTCATTCATCAGCCTTGAAATTACTCCTTCAGCCATCGATTGGGTTACCCTAGAACCAATAAGCGATAATAATTGGTTGATAAGTTGCACGGAATCCTGTGATTCCACTTTCATGATGCGTATATAACCGCCGCCTCCACGCTTACTCTCCACAACATAACCTCTCTCGATGGTAAACCTGGTATTGATTACGTAATTGATTTGAGAAGGAACACACTGAAATTTATCTGCTATTTCACTTCTTTTAATCTCTAAGATATCTTTTTGACTTATTTCAAGTACTTGCTTCAAATAAGTTTCGATAACATCAGATATGTTTCTCACTCAGCCTCCTCCATTCTGACTTTGACTATATTTGACTATTATTATACAAGGAATAATGCATTTTGCAACTTAAACGCACTTTCTCTTTCTGTATTATCCATTTTCTCCAAATTATATGTAGTTACATACCCCATTGAACATTAAAGTTGAAATATCTTACATAAATACCCTAAAAAGATACATGCAAAACCTGATATTATTCTTCTCTCTTAAGGTTTCACCACTTAAATTCGGCCCAATTCCTCCTCATGATATTGTAACCAATACAAATAAGGCCAGCCCTATGCTGTCCCTGAAAATAAAAAACCTTTTTTAAAATTACGAACAACAAAAAGACCAGCCGGATGGCTGATCTTTTTAAATGGCTTGGCGGCGTCCTACTCTCACAGGGGGAAACCCCCAACTACCATCGGCGCTGAAGAGCTTAACTGCCGTGTTCGG
>NZ_JBHZPG010000032.1:0-63083 GCF_042788005.1 Peribacillus sp. YIM B13472 | reverse complement strand
CTATTACTTGGTTCAATTTCAATATTCGGTAGTCTAGTGGAACATTCCAATTTCGCTTTGTCAGTTGTCGAAGTTTCAAGCGGTCATTTATCAATTTGTTGCATCTGTGAATATTACAAAATTTCCCTGAAAACTAAACCCTAGTATCTTGCTTTAGTTAACAATTGACCGAAACTGTTGATGAAAAAGCAAGCGATACTTTAATGTAAATGTTGCTTTTAAATATCATGCAGAAGAAATCACAGTAAAAGGTTTAGGATACTTCTTCTGGGTTAAAATCCCAATCTCTCAGTAATGTAAATCAGAAATTGGGATTTAATTATTTATAAGCTACTCCCCTCTTGTTGAATAAGGGTTATAACCTAGAAATCTAGTTATCTACTTTTGATATTATGTAGAAACGCGATTCATAAATTTACTGGGTTTCATAGTTGGATTCACGAAGATACTTTGTCACTTATCTTGAATCTTGTCGGCCTTGAAAACATTTGATACATCGTACAAGAATCGAATTCCATAACATTTGCAGAACAAAGTATCATTTTTTACGCTATTTGACTAATCAAAGATTGTAATTTCCCTATTATTAATATCTAATACTTCCACCTTAACAATACCACCAAGTTTATGTGACACTAAATCAGACAATTCTTTTAGCGCCATATGAAACTCATCACTTCTTGTTTCATCTATTAATTCTATACAGAGGAATGCATTTTTCGTATTTTCTGTTAGCATCGTCCTCAGAGATTCACGCCAATTCCAGCATCTGCATATTGCTCCGTCATCATCTTTATAAACAATTTCACCTTCATATGGTGAAGCATTTTCATCATTTCCCAATGGGATAAACGGTTCGTTCCCATCTGCCTGCGTTAGCCGAATATCGCCTACACAAGTGTCGATATCTTCTCCACCACAAGGAAGCCCATAACGCAATGAAATTGAATTATAGATGTCAACAAGCGGGTTTATTGTTCCGATATGATTGCCATTTTTCACTCTTTTTAATAAAGCTTCAATGGAACACCTTGCCCCTTTCTTTGTTTTGAATTTCTGAAAAGCTTCTCGCCAAACGAATATGACTGGATTACTACTGAATTCCTCCAGACTGAGAAATTTATGTGCTTCTTTCTCTGCCTCCTGCAGCAGCTTCTCGTAGAATTCCACGTCCTTTATTGAATTATCAATCCCCTGGCAAATAACGGTGCCTATTTTTGCATGTGGGAATAACGACCAAAAATCATCTTCAATGATAAATCTAGGCATAAAATACCCCTCCATTTCATTTTACTTATTGTCTTAGTGGAATCGCTATTTGTTGTACCAACTAGATAATTTCATCAAACACTCTTATGTTTTGGAGGGGCTCGCAAAGGCGGAGAATACCCCTAGAACAATATATAAATAACCAGTTATCCGATTCTGTAACTTTGAATTTACTTCACTACCCAGAATCCGCTTTCTAATACTTGCTGCAAGAACTGCATACAGACCATCACTAATAAAAGCTAGGATAATAAATATTATTCCTAAAAGCAAAAATTGTATTGTGACTGATCCAGCAGAAGGTGATATGAATTGCGGAAAGAAGGCTAAAAAGAAGAGTGCTGTCTTAGGATTCATTACTTCTACAAGCGCAGATTCGTAAAATATCTTTAATAACTTTTTGCGAGGGGCTTTTGGTATTTCTGAAGTCGTTCGATCAGATGTAGAAAATAAAGTCCTACACCCCAGATAGATTAGATAAGCAGCACCTAAGTATTTAACGATATTAAAGGCTGTTGCTGATGTCATAAGGATCGCAGATACTCCAATTGCTCCAGCTAAAACATGAACAGAACCACCAAGAGATACACCAAGAACTGATACTATGCCCGCTTTCTTCCCTTGATCTATACTTCTTGCCATAATATATAACACAGCTGGTCCAGGTATTATTAACAATGTAGCAGCAGCAATTACAAATAGCCAAATATTTGAAAACTCCATAAAAAGCAACTCCTTGTTGTATTTTTACACATGATTTGATTGGGCTCCTCCTTGAATGGCGAAAGCAAAGAGGCGCTTTGTTGCTCATTTAGAAAAGGAATCTGTTCCAACTGTTTCATAATGAGCTCTTGTCTTTGTAAGGAATGGTTTTGACTTACCTTTTCTTTCCCTAAAAAGTGATAAACACCATTTTTGATTTTAGGGGTGCCACCCTTACAATCATTTTAATAACCCTTTCCGTTGCTCACGCATCCACTGAGCAACCTGAATTTCCCCTTGTTCATTTGATTTTTCAAGCTAAGTAATAATCGCTTTGTAATCGGTGTCATTACGATTTTGACTCATTTTGGCTGCAGCTTGAATAGATGTGATTTCAATTTCAAAGCCAACTATTCCTTTCATTTCACTCTTAAGCAACTCTGGATCAAACGTTTCCCAGGTCCGACCATTTTCTCGGTGAGACTCATAGTGATTAAGCATAGTATCCAAGGAGGAAATCAGCTCGTCTTCAGTGATTACACGTGCTGATCCATACGCATGTACAGCTAGATAGTCCCATGTAGGAACCTCTTCGCACTGATACCAACTTGATGATATATAAGCGTGCTGCCCTTGAAAAATCAGTAACACATCACTATTATTGTCTAAAGTTTTTTTCTGCTTGTTTCCGTATGCAATGTGCCCAGTCGCATAGATTTTCCCTTCATCTTCCCGAATTTCCAAAGGAATATGCGTAGCCATGGGACGATGCACATCAACAGTAATCATTAAGGCAAACGGGTTAGACTTCATAATTTGAATTGCCTCTTCATTTTTCATACGATATTGCTTAGGAATGTACACAATAATCATCCTTTCAACTTGTATTTGAGTTTTTAAATATATAATCATTAAAAATATCCGATAAAAAAATAATATTATACAAATTGACATCAAAAAAGGTACAATATTAAACAAATATACATGTCAGAGGGAATGCAAATGAATAATACCATTTTTACTTTTAATAATAACTCCCCAAAATACAAACAAATCTATGAGAAATTCAAATCATATATTGAACAAGGAGACATTTTGGCGAATGAGCAATTACCCTCCATTCGTCAACTTGCAGATTCCTTACATGTAAGCCGTAATACAACTTTACTGGCATATGAACAACTTGTTGCTGAGGGGTATATTCGTGGAGAGGGCAGAAAAGGTTATTTTGCGAATGAGTTAGAACCCCTAATATTTCAGGAGCCATTAATCTCTTATGATAAAAAGCAGACTGAGTCCAAGAAACCTCCGGTAGTTAATTTCAGGGCAGATGCCGTTGATCAAACACATTTCCCACTGAAAATTTGGAGGAGAATTGCTAATCAAGTATTAACATTACAGGATAGCTTTCGATACGGAGAACCATTTGGTGAAGAATGCTTGCGCGAACAAATCTCCACATATTTATTCCAATCACGCGGAGTGAAAACAAATGCAAATGCAATTATTATCGGAAGCAGTACCCAACAAATGCTTGTATACCTTGGACATATACTGAAGGATGAATTCCAGAGTATTATAGTTGAAGACCCTGGTTACGACGGTGCTAGGGAAGCTTTTCAATTCCATCGTTTTATGTTTGAAACTTTGCCGGTTTATGAAACAGGTGCTGAACTTTCACAATTAGAACAAATGAAATCACGATTAATATATGTAACCCCTTCTCATCAAAGTCCAATTGGAGTAAGCATGTCTATTCAACAACGGCAAATGCTTATTCATTGGGTTAACAAGATGTGTGGATATATTATCGAAGACGATTATGATAGTGAATTTCGCTATACACAAAAACCATTTCCTGCTCTTGCCTCCATTGATTCAGCAAGAGTCATTTATTTAGGGAATTTCTCGAAGTCCTTTCTTCCAGGAATTCGTTTAAGTTATATGGTCTTGCCAAAGCCACTTTTAAATCGTTTTAAAAATCAGTATCTTCACTTTGAAGCTACTACCTCCCTGCTTAGCCAGCTTACAATGGCTAAACTTATGGAAGAGGGAGAATGGAGTCGACATATTAAACGTATGCGCCTTGTTTATAAAAGAAAAATGCAGCACTTAGTATCCGCATTAAAAGAGCAATTCGCTCAAAATATATCAATTATTGGTGAACAATCCGGTTTGTATGTATTAGTCAAAGTACATCTGAAGCATTCAGAAGAATGGTTAATTCAACAAGCTTCCTTTCATGGCGTTACGGTGTATCCTACGTCCCTCTACTTCATTAAAAATAACACCGAAGGACCAATGGTTAAACTAGGTTTCAGTAATCTTTCTGACGATGAAATTGATGTGGGTGTGAAACTCTTAAAGAAGGCATGGTTAAAAGAATAACTCTACAATTCTTTGAACAAACGAATTGTAGCTGTTTTATTTGAAATGTTTGGTGTTGCAAAAATAATCTTCATAAGGACCTTAAAAATCTCTAGCCTTATTGGATTTGGAGCGAGCTTCACATTTTTATCCTATGCAATGGAAACACGGATACAGCTTATGGAATAAGGACGGGAATTGGTGCGTCAGGTGGAGCAATATTTGGAATGATCTTTAGTTTTTATTGGGTTGGTATTAAGTGCAGCTGTAGGTCTAAATCTTGTTTCTAAATAAATTGAAGGATAATTTAAAGCCTAATTTCCATCTGAAATTAGGCTTAATTATTTAACAAATCTACCACATCAGATGAACAAGACAAAGTCGAATAACTTTTATTTTTGTGGATTTTTCTTCATAAGAGATGCTATTTGTAGATTATCTTGTTGAGAAGTGTTTTCTAGATGCTTAATAATTAATTCTTGACGTTCCACAGGGTGATTTTGACTTAATTTAGCTTTCGCTTCAATTTTTGTGATTTTTATTTTAAATGCTACAATCCCTTTACTCATTCCTTCGATAAATCTGGAATCTACATCGTTTAAATTGTATAGGCTATCTGGACTTTCATATTTGTTTACCATATCATTTAGAGAATTGAATATGACTTTTTGATCTTCGACAATCTCCATCTTTCCATATAAATGGATAGACACATAATTCCAAGTAGGAACTGCCTTCGTTGTTTCATACCAAGACGGAGATATATAACAATGGGGACCTTGGAAAATCGCAAGAACTTGTTGGTATTCAATATCCTTCCATTGTTCGTTTGGGCGGGCAAAATGACCATATAAAGCACTTTCACCTTTATTTAATATGAGTGGAAGATGGGTAGCATATGGTTCTCCATTGTGTTGAGAAAATAAAGTGGCAAAGCTATACTTTTCGATAAAATCATAAATTATTTCTTCATCCTTGAGTTGAAAATGTTTAGGTATATACATGATTTAGCTCCTCCTTGATAAAGCCTTTGTAATTTGCGGCTATCTCAAATTTTAAGTATTATATGTGATATTTTATTATGTAAACTGACATCTAAAAAGGTACAATTATTAATAATTGAACATGTCAATGGTGAATTTTTCTAATAGTGAATTAATTACGATTAAAAATAAAATAATATCCACCCCTATAAAATAAGAATCAAAATCCCTAAATCACGTCTAATTGCTGCTTCAATTTTGTAGCAACAATTAGAACGTGATTTCTGTTTAGCGGTCCTGACAAGTTATCCAACATCATAGAGTTATTTATGAACCAAAATACCAGATAGATGATGGTTTTTTTAATTTCATCCAGCAATCAGGCCAAATTATGGAATAATTCCTTCAAATAAAGTAATTTAATAACTAGATTATTATATTGGAAGCAAACAGATAGCCAATAATTATTTTCATTAGAAAGGATTGAAATCGTATCGAATTAAGACATTTAGAATATTTTTTAATGGTCAGTAAAGAACTGCATTTTACAAAAGCAGCTGAAAAATTAGGAATATCGCAACCAACTTTAAGCCATCAAATTAAAATGCTTGAACAAGATGTAGGCTATGCACTTTTTAACCGTATTGGTAAGAAGATTGAGCTTACTAAGGTGGGAGAAATCGTCCAACAAGAAGCATTGAATATTCAAACTTCCTTACAAAGTATATCTTCTCAAATTAAAGCCCTTACAGAAGTAGAAATCGGGGAATTGAAAATTGCTGTGTTACCAGGAGAAATAACTGATTTGGTATCCACATTGTGTATTAAATTTAACCAATTATATCCGAACATAAAAGTGTTTATTCAAAGTACGGATCAAGTGGAAAAGGCTGTTTTAGAGAATCAAGCTGATTTTGGTATTGGTTTTGAATTCAATCGCTATGATATGTTGCTGGTGACGAAGTTGTATGATGAAGAATTTTACCTGATTAGTAATCAAAGTAATGGAGAGCAGAAGGTTTCATTTTCCGATGTTTTAGACAGTTCTCTTATCTTATTTCCAAATATTCATCAATGCAGAAAAATACTTGATAAAACGAGTATTGAGGTTGGCAGGCAGATAGA
Source organism: Peribacillus sp. YIM B13472 (assembly GCF_042788005.1). Lineage (NCBI taxonomy): Bacteria > Bacillati > Bacillota > Bacilli > Caryophanales > Bacillaceae > Peribacillus > Peribacillus sp. YIM B13472. Next base: position 56,637 of record NZ_JBHZPG010000032.1, on the reverse strand, counting down.
ACCTATTATAGAAACGTCTAGCATTGAATCTATCTTGAAGCTCGTTCGAAATGGGGTTGGCCGCAGTTTTGTTTCGCGTACATTATATGAATTTTATGATACAGAGGATTTATTTTTCCAACGCATTGAAAAACCATCTTTGACTAGAGCTGTTTATCTCGTGATGAAAAAGAATTGTTTTATCAATTATGCTGCACGTAAGTATATTAAGTTATTATTATGTGAAATCGAAAGACTGCGTTATCATACAGAAAAAGATGAGATAGCTTCTTTGAAAAGTTCTATATTATAGTTTTTATCTATTATTATCATAGAAATGAAAGGATAGATAAATGATAAATTCCTCTTTACAATGAATATAAGTTCATTTGGATGAGAACTATCAAATTGTAAAGGGGATTTTCAATTATGTTTCAAGAAGTAGCAGGTATTAAAATTCCAGATTCTCGAATGGCTAAAGAAGCAGCAGATCTTTTACGCGAGCATGGGGACGACTTGTTGTGGAATCATTCAAATCGTGTATTTTTATTTGGTGCAGTCAACGGAAAAAAAACGAAGCATAATTATGATTTAGAGTTGCTATATGTTAGTGCATTATTCCATGATTTAGGCTTAACAAAAAAATTCAGTAGTCCAGATTTACGATTTGAAGTAGACGGTGCAAATGCAGCGAGAAGCTTTTTACAACAGTATCAAATTCCAGATGAGTCGATTCGTCTTGTATGGGATGCTATTGCATTACATACGACACCTGGCGTTGCAGAACATAAAGAGTCTGAAGTGGCACTACTCTTTTCAGGTGTTGGTTTAGATGTGATGGGAGATGGCTTTGAACAATTCCCTGACGACTTGCGTGAAGAAATTATAAAAGCCTTCCCACGTAACAATTTCAAGAAGGACATTATTCCAGCGTTTTATGAGGGCTTTAAGCATAAGCCAGAAACTACTTTTGGCAATATGAAGGAAGATATTATTGAATATTTTAGACCGGAATATAAAAATAAAAATTTCTGTGATTGTATTTTGCATTCACCATGGACAGAATAGGGTACTAAAATGCACAACGTAACAGCGAATCGTGGTAGGAAGTTAGTAGCAACAGGAGATTCAACGGTTATTAAATTCCTTCATATAATGTAACGGGGACAATCGTTAATTTTTGTTGCGGCATAGGATAAGCACCTCCTTTGAGTGATACAAGTATCGTACCAGGAGGTGCTACGTATTTAATATGCGCTGTTTAAATGGTGGCTTTCCTTTAACCTTAGTTTGCGACACACTATCCAACTGTTTACGCTTAGATATAAGTTATCCTCTCTCCTCCAAAACTCAGTTCCAGTGAGTGGTTAACTCTTATTCGGCGGGAATCCCACCCTATATATGTAACGACCTATGCTCGAACGCTCTGACAGGCACCGGATGCCTACCCTAACTAGCAGCCGAATCGATGTGAAAATACCGAAACCAAATCCACCTATCCGACACTTTAACACACTAACTGGAAACTTCAGCTGAGTCGGGTCCTGACCTCAATTTTGTATTTTGTTTGGGAAGTATAATTTTCGCCTGCTAAAAGAAGAATATCTCCAAAATCCTCAAATTCAATTGCTCCTGGTGCAGCTTGGGTTTCAAACGTTATCCCGCCGTGTTGAATTAATTTATCTCCGTGCATGAGTGGCACACCTTCCACAAAGTTTGCAGTGTAAATGACAACCGCAGGCTCTTCTGTGTATACCTCGACTGATAATTTCTGGTCAGGACTAATTAATTTGGCTGCAGTTTGATGAAGTCCTGAGCAAGTTAGGAAGAATGGATGATCGATTCCCTGAACCTTTTTAACTTCTGCGTCAATGGCTTCAAAGGTTGATTTTAATTTCTTTGGGGTTCGAAAATCATAAGGCGTGCCAATTGTGCTTCGCTTTTCCCCAGTTACCGTGGTATCGTCATTTAATGGTGCAAATTCTTCAGAAAAGATTTGTAAGAAATGATCATCAATTGGATTGCTGGGATGCCCTGTTAAGTTAAAATAGACGTGATTGGTCGGATTAAAAATTGTGTTTTTATCACTAGTTGCTTGATAGCTGACTGACCAAATATTTAAGTTGTCTAATGTGTAAGTCACACTTACTTTCAAATTCCCCGGAAAACCATTCTCGCCATCAGGTGAGTGGGTTGAAAAGATGATTGATGCACTTTCATCCGCCTCCTTCACTTCATAATCCCAGATTTTTTCATCGAATCCAGGGCTGCCACCGTGTAATGTATTCCCTAATTGATTTACAGATGTTTGGTAACGTGATTCACCAATCGAAAATTGGCCATTTTTTATTCTTCCAGCGACTCTTCCTATTGTTGCTCCATAATATGTTTCTTTTTTGTAATCCTCAATCGAGTCAAATCCCAATACGATATTATTATGACCCGTTTCCGTTAGGACGAACAGATTGACGATTCTTGCACCAAAGTTTGTAACTTCCATTCTTACTCCATGATCATTTTCTATAGTAAACAGCAAGACTTCATTTCCAAACGAGCTTTGTGATGTTTTCATTTTTTTCGGCTCCTTCCCTATTAAATTCCTTCATATAAATAAAAGCTAAAAAACCTTGAATTGCACAAAAAAGTTCAGCAAACATTTTAATGGTGAAAAGCCGAAGTAGCAACATCGGCCTTAAGATAAGGGAATCATATGAGTAAATCAACATGTTCATGATGTGTGTGTAGATCATAATTACAGAAGTATTTTCCCTTATGCCCCCCTGATTTAAAATGCATGCTTAACTCTCCTATTTGCGTATAGCTCCTTTGAATTCTGCTCCAAATCTCAAAGGTCTAATTTAAGCACTTTTTCCCTTAGCTTGTTTGCTTTCTCCAATTTTTTCAATTTCCTCCAAAGTATGACCTCGAGTTTCAGGAACGCATGTCCGGATAAATAAAACACCAAGTAAACAAATAGCACCAAAGATTGCAAAAACAGCTTCTTGAGACATCGAAGCGGTCATGATTGGAAATAGCAACCCAACCAAGAAAGAACCAATCCAGTTAAATGATGAAGCTATTCCTGATGCACGCCCGCGAATTACCAGCGGGAAAATTTCTCCAACTATGACCCAGGTTAAAGGAGCCCACGTGAATGAATAAAGTGCTACATAGATACTTAAAAAAACAACCATCATCATCGGATTTGCATTAGGAATTAATATATTCAATATTGCCGGCAAAATAAAGGATAGTCCCATAATAGTTCCGCCTATTGTTAATAAAGTACGGCGATTAAATTTATCAGCAATCATAAGGAATATTAATGAACCTAGTACGAGAATAACCCCTTGAATAATTGGCCACATCAATACTGAGCTGGCTTCATGCCCTGTTGCTTTTTCCACAATCATAGGAATATAATAAAAAATTGCGTTTGCGCCCTGGAATTGTTGAAACGCAGCAACACCCACACCAGCAATTACTAAATAACGGTATTTATTACTTAAAAGTGTACCCCAAGATGCTTTTTGATTTACCTTTGCTTCCTCTTTAACAGTTTCTTGAATTTGTATTATTTCAGAGTCAATTTGTTCTTTGTTAGAGCGAATAAAGCCCAACACCTTACGAGCTTCATCAATTTTATTGTTCTTAATTAAAAAACGTGGTGATTCGGGTAACCTTGACACTCCAATAAATAAGATCAAAGCAGGTACGGCAGCCAAACTAAGCATCAACCGCCATGCCATAGTTCCTGGTAAGTCTTTCAATAAATAAGCGACAATGTACGAAAGTAACATTCCAGAGACAATCATTGTTTGATTAATTCCTGACAGACGTCCACGTAAACGTGCCGGCGCCATTTCCGACATATAGGCTGGGACCAACGCAGAAGCAGCACCTACAGCCAACCCTAATAAAATCCGGGCAACAATCATAAAAAGGAGCCCTTTATGAGGCGATATTCCTGCCAAAATGGAGCCAACAGCAAAAATGATAGAAGATATTAAAATCATTTTGCGCCGTCCTAAACGATCGGAAAGTTGTCCGGCCAGGGCACCTCCAAATATAGCTCCAAACATCAACGAAGAGGTAATCCAGCCAATGGCACCAGGGTTGTTTTGAAGGTTCCAATCATGTTGCAGAAAAGGTAAAGCACCCGTCATAACGCCGATATCATAACCGAAGAGAATGCCTCCAAAAGCCCCAAAAAAATAAATGAATCCACTTGAGATTTTCTTTTCATTAACCATTAAAATTCCCTCCTCAAGGTTTTAAAATTATATTTTTAAAAAATCCCACTACTAAAAATATTGATTGCTTTTTAAGAAAATAATAGTGTTTTCAAACTACAAATACATGCTAGTAGATTCATCTTAAAAATTATTGATTAGGATGAATTCTGTGTCGTTATTGTGCTATTAAAACGCTTTCATCTTTTTCCAGAAAACTACGAACACGCTTACAAAAAAAGTGATCAAACTAATGGTTACTATTTCCATACTACAACCTCTGGAGTACCTATTTCTTCCCTCCAAGGAAGCAGAGCCTCCTTGGAGGGGAGAAACATTACTTAATAACTACGTATTCCAAGCCAACAAGTTTTGCATAGGTTATGATTTGGTCTGTTGTTAAGTTCAATGAAACAACTGTATGGTGACCGCCACCATTCTCAAGCCACGCTTTCACTCCATCTTGGAAGTTTGGCTTCACTTCCCAAAGTACACGGGCCACTGGAAGGTTTGGTGCTGGAACAGTTGGCTCAAATGCAGAAACTTCATTAATCAAAAGTTTATAGTTTGTACCAAAGTCAGCCATGGAAACAACGACACCGTCTCCTGCTTTGCCGTCGAATACTAAACGTGCTGGATCTTCACGATCACCTATACCTAATGGAGATACGATAATTTTTGGTTTGTTACTTGCTAAAGATGGGTCGACTTCAAGCATATGTGATTGAAGGATTGATTCTTGTCCAGCAGCTAATTCATATGTGTAATCTTCCATAAAGCCAGTTGATTGGTTATGGCTCATCACTTTCAGTAAGCGATCAAGTGCTGCCGTCTTCCAATCTCCTTCACCCGCAAAGCCATATCCTTGTGCCATCAAACGTTGGACGGCAAGACCAGGAAGTTGTTTCATCCCATATAAATCTTCGAAGTTCGTTGTGAAGGCCGTGTAACCACCATCATCAAGGAAACGTTTAATCGCAATTTCATAGCTCACCTGTACCTTTACGCTTTTCTCCCAATCTTCCCTACTGTAGGTACCATAATCAAATTCATAAAGGCCTTCGTATTCTGCAAATAAAGAATCAATTTCTTCATCAGTAACCGCATTTACATATTGAACAAGGTCTCCGATTCCAAAATAGTCAACTGTCCACCCAAATTGGATTTGCGCTTCAACCTTATCCCCTTCGGTTACTCCAACGTTACGCATGTTGTCTCCAAAGCGAGCGACCTTAATGTTGAAGCTTTCGTTATAAGCAACCGCTACGTCCATCCATTGTGCAATTTGCTGTTGCACTTCAGGGCGCTCCCAATATCCTACAACAACTTTATTTTGTTTTTTCAAACGGGCATTGATAAAACCATATTCACGGTCACCATGGGCGGATTGGTTCAGGTTCATAAAGTCCATATCAATCGTTGCCCAAGGAATGCTTTCATTGAATTGTGTAGCTAAATGAAGCAACGGTTTTTGTAATAGTTTTGTTCCACGAATCCACATTTTTGCAGGTGAGAAAGTATGCATCCAAGTGATGACACCGGCAACTTCGTCACGATAGTTGACTTCTTTCATGATGCTTGTGATTTTATCTGCACTAACAGCTAAATCTTGCAATACAAGTGGATAAGGTAAAATACCGCTTTCATTTAATGCATCGGTTATCGTTTGTGCATGCGCCTTGACCTCTGCTAACGCTTCTTCCCCATATAGATGTTGTGATCCTACTACAAACCAAAATTCCTTTTTTTCTGTTGTTAACATAATAAGCCTCTTTTCTTTATCTAATGGTTTGATAATTTGATAGAGTTGATCTTACTTTTGACCGTAATAAGCATATTTTCCATGTTTTCGTAAATAGTGTTTATCCAAAATATTTTGTGGTAATTCTTTTGCAAAATGATTTAGTTCCCGTGTAAATAAATTCATTTTCGAAACTTCATCCAACACCACACTATTCATTACGGCGGATTTTGCATCTTTTCCCCAAGTAAAGGGACCATGACCATGAAGTAAGATACCAGGAACGGCTAAAATGTCTAACCCGCGCTCTTCAAATGTTTCGATGATTAACTTCCCAGTCTCCACTTCGTACCCACGAACAATCTCCTCTTGTGTTAGGTAGCGGGCACATGGGACGGATCCATAAAATGTGTCTGCATGAGTGGTCCCCATCGCTGGAACATCAAGGCCTGCTTGAGCCCAAATTGTCGCCCAAGTTGAATGAGTATGCACAATGCCGCCGATTTCTTGGTAATATCTATAAAGTACTGCGTGAGTCGCTGTATCTGATGAAGGCCTCAACTCTCCTTCAACAATATTGCCATCTAAATCAACAACAACCATATCGCTGGCTTTCATCGTTTCGTAATCAACACCACTAGGTTTGATAACAAATAAACCGCTTTCACGATCAATGGCACTCGCATTTCCCCATGTATATTTCACGAGTCCATATTTAGGCAAGTCCAAATTTGCTTGAAATACCTCTTCTTTCAGTTGTTCTAACAAGTCAATCCCTCCAGTTTTCCACTCATTACATCAAATTGTCTACAGCTGCCTGCTCAATCACTAAACCCTTCCTGTATCTTTCAATAAATGCTTCAAATCCTTTAACATCTACTTGATCAGGATAAATTTCTTGTCCATCAACCTCTTCGAATACTTTTTTGTCAAGGAAGTCTTCTAAACTTTCCTTTTGATCTTTATTCATCATGTAAGATGCAAGAATCGCCATTCCCCACGCGCCGCCTTCTCCTGCTGTTGACATAATTGATACTGGAGTATTCATTGCAGCGGCAACAATTTTTTGTCCAACAAGAGGGGTTTTAAATAAACCACCGTGAGCCAATATTCGATCAATTGCAACATTTTCTTCCTTTGTCAAAATACCCATTCCGATTTTCAAAGCACCGAAAGCAGTAAAAAGGTGAGTCCGCATGAAGTTTGCTAAATTGAAATGACTCTCAGGAGAGCGAACAAATAATGGTCGTCCTTTTTCTAATCCTGTGATATTTTCACCTGAGAAATAACCGTAGCTAAGCAAACCGCCACCATCTGGATCCGCTTCCAAAGCCTTATTCAACATTACTTCAAATAATTTATTTGTATCAATTTTTTGTCCCATTGCCTCAGAAAATTCACGGAACAATCCCAGCCAAGCATTCAGATCACTTGAACAGTTATTCGCGTGAACCATTCCAACGAGACTTCCGTTTGGTGTAGTTACCAGATCAATTTCTGGATAAACTTTTGAAAGTTCTTTCTCTAGTACAATCATGGCAAAAACGGAAGTTCCTACTGAGATGTTTCCGGTACGTTTCCTCACACTATTCGTAGCAACCATTCCAGTTCCAGCATCGCCTTCTGGTGGGCAAATTGGAGTGCCTGGTTGTAAATTTCTTGATCTATCCAGGATTTTCGCTCCAATTTCAGTTAATTCACCCGCTTGCTCGCCCGAAATGTAGACTTTAGGAAGAATCTCTTTTAGCTTCCATGAATAACCTTTTTTCGCAATTAAATCGTCAAACTGCTTGACCATTGATTCATTGTAATCTTGAGTTGATTTATCAATTGGGAACATGCCTGAAGCATCTCCAATGCCAATTGCTTTATTACCAGTCAATAACCAGTGAATGTATCCAGCTAAAGTCGTAATACAATCAATGCGAGGCAAATGTTTCTCTTCATTTAATATTGCTTGATAAAGGTGAGCAATACTCCATCGTTCAGGAATATTAAATTGAAATTGATTAGTTAATTCTTTTGCTGCAACACCAGTTGTTGAGTTACGCCAAGTTCGAAACGGAACAAGTAGCTCCCCCGTACTGTCAAAAGCCATATACCCATGCATCATTGCGGAAACTCCAATAGAACCTATTTTCCGAATTGTAATTCCGTAATTCCATTCAACTTCTTGCTTCATTTCACTATAAGCTGTTTGCAGACCAGTGATAATATCCACTAAGTTGTACGTCCAAATTCCATCTTCCAAGAGGTTCTCCCACTCATAACTTCCAGATGCGATTGTTTCATAACGATTATCAATCAACACCGCTTTAATACGTGTGGATCCAAATTCGATTCCAAGTGAGGTTCCTCCCTCGGTAATCGCTTGTTTAATTTTTAATCGATTCGTTTGCACGTTAATCCCCCTCCTGACAGCGCTTTCAATAAAAAGGAGGCGCTTAAATTTATTAACAACCATATTATATTTTTTGTACGTACATTTGTCAACAATCAATATTATTTATACTTACAACTTTCGAGAAAAATCCTCTATCCTCACCTTAAAGTTAGTAAATTAGTAATAAAGGGATTTATATTACATAAAACCTTAAGGTAAATAAGGGGAATTTATAACTTTTCAATAATTCATACAAAAAACTAGGGTGATTTGTTTTAATTTATTCAAAATTATGTTAAAATATGTCCGCACAAATATTTTAAGCAAATAAATTAGAATGCAAACAACTATGAAAGAAGTGAGGTTTAATGAAACCAAAGTATCAGGTAATCATTGATGATTTAAAAAATAAAATCCTTACAGGTGAATATAGTGTAGGGGAACAAATTCCTACTGAAACCGCCATGCAAGAAATGTACAACGTTAGCCGACACACTGTACGAAAGTCCATTTTAGAATTATCAAACGAGGGATTCTTAAGAAGTGAAAAAGGATCTGGCACATATGTTAGTAACCAATATCAATCAAAATCTGTTGGCCATTCCAAAAATAAAACGATCGGTGTAATCACGACCTACATTTCTGATTACATTTTCCCTTCTATAATCCGCGGAATTGAAAGAAGATTGAATGAAGATAATTATTCGTTACTATTAGCCAGTACAAATAATGATGTCGAACAAGAAAAAAAAGCCTTGGAAATGATGTTGTCATTTGGCGTGGATGGTTTAATTATTGAACCTACAAAAAGCAATCTATACAATCCCAACATCGCTTACTACCTTTTGTTTAAGGAACAAGAGGTTCCATTCATCATGATCAACGCTTATTATGAAGAATTAGAGGTTCCTTTCTTTTGCCTAGATGATGTGCAATCAAGCTACCTCGCAACAAAAGAATTGATTTCGAAAGGACACACCCAAATTGGACTCATTTCGAAAATGGATGATTTACAAGGAAAGTATCGAATGAAGGGATATATAAAAGCACTTGGAGAAGCCAAATTACGCTTTCAACCAGAGCAATTGCTTTCGTATACTACAGAAACGAAGCTAGACCTATACACGAACTTGAAAGGGTTTCTAAATGAAAATAGAGACGTGTTGACTGCCATTGTTTGCTATAACGACGAGGTAGGGTTGGAAGTAGCAAATGTATGCAGACAACTTGATATTTCTATTCCCGAACAATTATCAATTATTGGCCAGGACAATTCTTATATTGCGAAAAATGCTAATATCAAATTAACGACATTGACACACCCACAAGAACAAATGGGACATGATGCAGCTGATTGGGTCATTAAGAAATTACAAGGAAAGAAGGATTTACCAAACGAAACCTATTATCAACCAGTGTTAATTGAAGGCGAAACTGTCAAAGAGTTAGAAATACAATAATCTTAGTGTGTGATCAATCACTATATAAATGGAACTAAAGGTTTTTGGGAATGTTTGTCTATTTCTTATAGGTAACCAATCATACCTATGTGGAGGTAGTCAAATGATGAAAACCATTCAAAAGGAAACCCTTAACCCAGAAATCCAAGAAATAAAAAAATGCTTGCACGGTTTACAAGATTTACGGATGTTTTAACCCTACCAATGTATCTTGATGAATATAAAGGGTCGAAACTATGCGGAAATCGCCGATATGATAGGATGTACCAAGCAAACGGTGTACAATTATATACTGGCTATCGAGCTAACCTGCCCCTTAAGTTGCATAAGAAAAAGGAGCTGTTGATCAGCTCCTGGTAATGAAGTAAGCACCTGTTTGTTGAATAATCAATTTAAAAGCCATTACCCTGGAATATTATTCTCATTAATTCTACGGCCATAAAGTAAACTAAACCAACAAATATACTAAGACCTAAAGCTAATTTTCTCAGAAGTCCTTTCTCACTGAGAAAAGAGAAAGATATAATGATTCCACATATCATCACTACACGAAAAGTTGTTACTCCGGGATCAATTACTTGTATTATAGTTCCAGCAAAGAAACAAATAATCAAGATTATTAAAGCAAACGAAATAACCCCTAAATATTTTTTCATGATTAACTACCCTTCTCCTCTAAATCATTTTACCAAATTGTAGTAAATATTATTTTTTTATTATTGGATAATCTTCCCCCTTTAGCCGATGAGTGAACACTTGGACTTACTCCAGCGAAGGCAACCAGTTTTTTCGGATGATTAAACCAATCGATTTCACCAATTTCAGAGAAAATCGTGGCTGCGATTTTTCTCCTAAACAGGGAATCGATTGGATGATCTTATATTCTTCGATTTCATTTGCCAGGTCCACTATACACTCTTCCAAATCAGAAAGGTGTCCCTGGTAATGAAAAAGCAACTCAATATACATACGAAGATTGATTACGTGACTTTCATACACATTTTTTTGAAATGGGTTTCGAGATGCGGAGTCCATTATTTTTTTTGCTTTTTCGATGCCCATTGAGGCCATCGGCTGTGACATTTAAATCCTCCATTTCTCGCCTAATAATAACCTTGGTTGTAGGCTAGGTTATTATTAATTTTTTGGCTTTTTAATTAAGGTAACACCTGAACAGTCAGTCAAAGAAAATTGGACAGGGATGATAAATCAATAATGATTAGAAAACTGTTATAGATTGTTGAATGAATACCTTATCTAGAAAGTTGTTTGGTAGGACTATGCATGTAGTTTCTTAGTAAAATAAATACCAACCCTAATACCAACGATAATAATCCCACTAATACGACGTATTGTGTACCTAATTGTGATATAAATAATCCACCTACAGCTGTACCAATGGTTGTTCCTAAGTTAACGGATGATAAAAATAATCCATTAGCAAAATCTGGAGCTTCTGGAGCTGCAGACGTAATCCAATATTGATTAATATTAGATCCTATACCAGCCAATATTCCCCAAACTAAAGTCATGATAGCCATAGTTACAGTAAACTGTCCTGTGAAGAATAAAATGATGTAAACGGCTCCCAATGCAAAAGGAAAAGATACTACAGTTTTGATGGCATCTTTCGTAAGTAACTTTCCTGCCACAATGTTTCCAATAATATTTGCCCCCCCGAATAGGACTAACATTAAACTAATTGATTTCCCAGAGATATCCGTAACGGTTTTAAGGTACTCAGCAAGATAACTATACACCCCAAATATGGCTGAATTCAGTAAAATGACAGCAATAATGGAAAGCCATGTAATTCGTTTTTTTAGTACCGATAATTGAGCTCCGTAAGAAAGTCTTTCTTTAATAGGCATAGAAGGGAAATATACTAATGTAGCAATAAATACAATAGCGTTCACTATAGCAAAAAATGACATTGATATTTGAAACGAAACTGCACTAGCGAGAAAACTTGCGATTGGTACACCCAGTACCATCCCCGCAGATACTCCAATAAAAACTTTTGAAACAGCTTTTGGAGCTTCTTCCTTGCTAACTGAGTTAGCAGCCATTGTAAAAGCTGCTGTAAAATAGATTGGCTGAAATATGGCTGGAATCACACGCGCAATTATTGCAATGGTAAAATTAGATGTAAATATAGAGACAATGTTACCTAGAACGAAAATACCAAGTACAAGTAACATTGCCTTCTTGCGATTTATCCCCGAAAATAATAACGGCATAGTTGGACCAGATATAGCAACAGTAAGGGCAAAAAGACTCACCAGCAACCCTGCTTTTGATACACTGACATGAAAGTAATCAGCAATGTAGGGTAATATCCCTATAACCCCCATTTCAGTATTTATAATGCCAAAAGCCCCTACGGTTAATATAAATATAAGTAACTTATTTTGTTTAGACATAAAATAGATTTCCTTCTTTCTGAAAATTGTCATTTTCAAGTTGGGTAAAGGTGAGTTATTTAAGGAGCTATCTTACCTTTATCAATTAGTCAACTTTTTCAATTGTAACTGTAAAATCACTGTTGATATCTTGAAATGTCTCTACTCCAGATTCAATTTCTCCTAGTTTAATAAGCCCATTTGAATATCCAAAATCCTTATAAAATATAGCTAAATTCCCCCATGGAGCATAATATGTGAAGTCTCCAACTGTAGGGTCAATTCCTGATGGTGCCTCTTCAGTAGATAATTTATTTGCTGGATAACTAATTTTTTCCGTTCCCGCATAATCTTCAAATGTTAATGTAAGTGGGAGTAATGATAAAAAGTCCTTACTTGTTGGATTATCATCCATTTTGACAATGACTTCTTCGTTGTTAAATGTTAATTTTATTCTTATATTTTCCATAGCATCTGACTCTTCATTATCAAGTGTAGAATCTTGGCTATTCCCGTTGTTTGATTCATCAGCTGTCACTCCTTGTTTGCTACTTTGATAGATAGTCAAATTTTCTTCGCTGCTTGTGTTTTCTTCATTGGTCCTGCTATTGCAAGCTGTTAAAAAAATTGAAGATAATATGAGTGATAACAGTATCAGTTGAGCAGTCTTCTTCAATATAATCCCCCAAATGAATTTGCATATAAGTGACATATGCAAAGATTACCAAGAACCTACTATCAATAAAAAACGCCTCAAAATGAAGAGGCATTTTTTTTATTGAAACATTTTACGACCATTGTCTGAGAAGAATCATTTTGTTAATTGTTACATTTATTAGATAGGCTGTTTTGTAGGACGAATTAAAATTTCACTTATAGAAACTGTTTCAGGTGTACCAATGGCATATACCACTGCGTCAGCAACATCGCCCGGTGAGAGGCCATAACCTTCTGTCTGTGCATTTTTTCTTAACATTTCTTGTGCTTCAGGATCATTGATTGTGTTATATAATTCGGTATCTACTGCTCCTGGAGAAATCATCGTACTACGAATATTGTTTTCACGTTCTTCTTGACGTAAGCCTTCCATAATGGCACGAACAGCAAATTTTGTTCCGCAATATACAGCAGAAGTTGGATAAACAACGTGTCCAGCCACGGAATCAGTTGCAATAATTTGACCGGATTGCTGTTTTTTCATGATAGGTAACACCGCAGCTATACCATTTAAAACACCCATGATATTGATGTCTAACATTTGACGCCATTCATCAAAGCGTCTTTCTGAAAGGAGCGCAGTTGGCATCACTCCAGCATTGTTGTAAAGTACATCTACACGACCATACTTTTCGACTGCCAAATCGGCAACAGCTTGTACTTCCTCTTTATTCGTTACATCTGCAACTGCATATGAAATATCAGCATTTGGCAATGATTCAACAAGAGATAACGGTGCCGCTCGGAAGCTCCTCTCCATTCTGTGCAGCTTCAATCGCTTCCTTACTATTTACATAGATGTCTTCATGAATATCTCCTCGATCGTAAGTAGCAAACACGATCCCTTTTTCAAGGTCTTCAGGGAATTTAACAAGGTTAGCACCAGATCCAATCTCAGCGTATTCCCCAGACTTAGCCCCAGAGGAATCCTCTTCTTGTTGAGACGTGTCCTTCGTGCCAGTATCATTGTTGTTGCAAGCAGTAAGGATGAGGACTAGCAACAACGCAAGTGAATGAAATAATCGTTTTTTCATCCGTTTTCCTCCTACAGTTTCGTTTTATTGTCTGGTAAATTCAGCGTGACTTATCTGACTACTAATCCAAGTTGATTATCGTTATTTTTAGAGGTATCTTCTCTATTCGTAATATCCCCCAAAAATAAAAAACTCCAGCGTGTGATAATAATTGACACCCCCCTTCAAATGTACACAGCGTATGGAATTCTATTCAGACAAAAGAGTGTGAATCCCGACAAGATATTCAGGATTCACACAGCAATTTCACTCAAAGTACCATTGGCATGCAAAGCATTCTACGATCTTCAACACAAGCCTTACTTTTTCTTCAGATTTTCTTTGAAGAAGGACTCGAGCTTGTCAAAGGGGATTAAATTTACCCGGTCGTACAGATCCACATGACCTGCGCCCGGAACAATGTAGAGTTCCTTCGGTTCACCCGCCAGCTTGTAGGCGTCTTCGCTGAACTCTCTAGAATGAGCGTTTTCACCAGCGATGAAAAGCATTGGACGAGGAGAAATCGTCTCTATGTCTTCGAATGGGTAAAAATTCATGAATTTGACGTTGCTGGTAAGCGTCGGATGCGTTGTAAGTTCTGGCGACTGACCTTTAGGGGTGTATTCGCCTCTTGGAGTGCGGTAGAAGTCATAAAACTCACGCTCAATGGCGGTAGAGTTTTCATTTAGTTCATGTACTGTCCCACTGGTGTATTTGGTTTTACCGCCTGTGAACTCCACATAGCGTTGCTCCGCTGCCTCTTCGAGAGTCTTTTTTCTCTGCTCGAGAGTCTGCGAGTGTTTAAGCCCGTTACGGTTAGCGGCACCCATGTCGTACATACTGACTGTCGCAATGGCTTTCAGGCGCGGGTCGATCTTGGCTGCACTGATGACAAAGCTCCCGCTGCCACAAATTCCGATAACACCAATCCGATCCCTGTCAACAAACGGCCGGGTGCCTAGGAAATCCACCGCAGCACTGAAATCCTCGGCATAGATATCCGGCGAAACAGCGTTGCGAGGCTGACCCTCACTCTCTCCCCAGAAAGACAAATCCAAGGACAAAGTAACGAATCCCTTTTCAGCCATTTTTTGTGCATACAGATTCGCACTTTGTTCTTTTACTGCGCCCATAGGATGCCCGACAATGATTGCGGGATTTTTGGTTTTCTTATTCAAACCTTTGGGAATAAAAAGATTCCCTGCAACTTTCATGTTGTATTGATTTTTAAACGAAACCTTCTTCATGTTTACCTTGTTGCTCTTGTAAAAGTTGTCTGCTCCATTGGACATGTCCGGCTTGTATGCAACGCCGGTCTTGGATGCAGCTTCAACGCTGGTCTTGGATACAACGCCAAAGCCGGTCTTGGATGCAAATGTGACCGCGGATAAAAGCAAGCCCAGTGTTATCACTGTGAGTACACGCGTTATAATAGATTTTTTTTTCATTTTAAACCCCTTCCAATGTTTTTATTGATGGCTTAAAGTACGATTAACACAATATTCGCTCATTTTTAGATTGGCAACGCCGCAATCCTCCTGCAATTTTGCAGGAACCGTGATAAAATCCTCTGGTCACGAAGCATCCGTAATACCCATCGCCTTTGCCATTTGGATAAAGCGTTCATCACAGGCATGCTTTTCAATAAAAAATTCATAAAACATTTGGGTATCATAAACAAACCGGCGCCGTGGGACAGATCCTGATGGTATGCGTCATGGCGTGTTCCATAGAATGTTCGCTTGTGTGGTACAGCCGATGGCATTGGCATAACCGGACATCAGATTGGCAAACGTCATACACTCACTGGCCTCCATATCAGGGCCGTCCTTTACCGCGTGGTGAGGCCACGAGTGATAATAGATTTTTTTATTTTAAACCCCCTTTCTAATTCGGATAATTAAAGGATTTTCTTCTGTGGTATAAGCCATCCTATAAACTCCTTTGTTATTTATTCTAGCGTGTTATTTGTATATATCCTATTACTTATATCTTATATCAAGATATGCTTGATGGGCATATCTCAAACATATATACTAAAACATGATAAAGGAGGAGTGTTTTATGGAATTTAGAGTATTACGCTATTTTCTTACTGTTGCAAGAGAAGGAAGCATGACGGCTGCCGCTGATTTTTTGCATGTTACACAGCCAACCTTGTCAAGACAATTAAAAGACCTTGAACAAGAGTTAGGAAAAAAACTATTCATTCGCAGTAGTCATAGTATCATTCTCACAGATGAAGGAATGCTCCTGCGAAAGAGAGCAGAAGAAATCGTTGATATGGTCGATAAATTAAAGACAGAATTTAGTTCCATGGAAGATACAATAAGTGGTGATGTTTACATAGGTGGCGGGGAAACACAAGCCATGAAACAGATTGCACGGGTAGTAAAAGATTTAAAGTTACGTTATCCAAATATCCGGTATCACCTCTACAGCGGAAACGAAGACGATGTGACTGAACGGCTTGACAAGGGATTGCTTGACTTTGGTATTTTAATTCAACCAGCTGATTTATCAAAATACAATTATCTCAATATCCCAGCCAAAGATGTTTGGGGCGTTGTTATGAGGAAAGACAGTCTTCTTGCTGCCAAAGATACCATTCAAGCTGCGGATTTATTAAATGTTCCGCTCATCTGTTCCCGACAGGCTATAAAACAGACATTTTCTACAAATGAATTTGCGGATTGGTTTGGTGAAGATTTTGATAAATTAAATGTTGTGACTACATACAATCTTGCCTATAATGCTGCCATTATGGTTGAAGAGGGCATTGGTTATGCAGTAGTCCTTGATAAAATAGTGAATACGTCTAGTGATAGTAACCTTTGTTTTAGACCGCTTGAGCCAAGACTTGAATCTGGCTTAAATATTGTTTGGAAAAAGCATCAGGTTTTTTCCGCTGCTACAGATATGTTTTTAAAAGAAATTCAGGCGAAATTTTTAAATTCTTTATCAGATATATAGGATTCAGAACTTACACCTCTTGAATACGCACCATTCAGATTTTCTGATTTGAAAGTCATTAAGCATTCTTTTAAAGAGGGGTAGCGTCAGGAAAATGCGGATTTACAACGCTAAGGAAATGTCACCTATTAAAAAAGCCGATTTCCATCTCAAGGAATCGACTTTTTTAGTTATTCTTATTCAACTAAAGCACCTGTTTGTTTAAGTACATTTCTTCACAAACTTAAAATTTAATCTCTTTTTTAATTTTATTAATGAATCACTTTCCATTTAAACATTAAACGTCCAAATAAAAAGTATATTGTTCAGAGGAAGCATGTTATCTAATCAGCACAATGGGAATAAGTCCTATTGCAAATGTATCTAAATATAGCATTTTCTCAACCTTTTATTATTTGCAAAGTATAAGGTATAAACAAGCAGCCCCAAAAAAAGTGGGGCTGCCTCATTACAAAAGTTTTCTTTTTAGAGTTCTTGAATTGTTGGACGAATAATCATCTCATTAATCGCTACATCTAATGGTTGTTCAATTGCAAATGCAATGGCACGAGCAATGCTAGCAGGTTCGATATCGATCTTCGCGACGAGACGCCAGTACCAACTTCGCACCTTTAGATGCAAGTTCTTTTGCAGTAGCTTCTCCAATCCCACTAGAGGCACCCGTAATAATTACAACCTTATCTTGAATATTTGACATATAAATTACATCCTCTCTTAATAAAAACGTGATAAAAAACAGTAAACTTTTCTATTACGATGTTATTCTTCGATCTTAAACCATGGACCTGAAGCTTGAATTACATTCCAAAGTTTTTCTGGAAGCTCAAGCTCGCTTACTTTTGAAGTCTTAATGGCTGTCTTAATTTCAGCTTCTTTTCCATTCTGAACCTTTTCTACCCAGTCTGGATTCATGATTAACGTATGACCAATCGCTGCTAGGGATAGACCCTTATCTAATGCTGTTGCAACGTCATCCGGAGTTACCATAGAACCAGCAGCCATTAAAGGAACTCTGCCGTTTACATGTTCAACAATTAATTCAAGATATGTTTTTTCTTCTTGAGTATCGACTGGTTTTGAGGAAAGGACATTAACCAACGAAGCATGTAAATAATCAATATCTGCTTCAATAAGACGATTAATTAATTCATAGGTATCCTTCATTCTCAAACCGCCTTCTTCATGTTCGTCAGGAGATATTCTGTATCCTAAAATAAACGGTTTTGTTGTATGCTTTTTAATGACATTTTTAATTTCCTGAACGATTGCAAGTGGGAAACGCAAGCGATTTTCTAGAGAGCCACCCCATTGATCCTCACGTCTATTGAAGAAAGGAGAGAAGAAGTTTTGAAGTAAAAATCCGTGTGCACCATGAATTTCAACGCCATCAAAACCAGCTTCAATGGCTCGTCTTGTTGTTTCTCCAAACGCATGAATCACTTCTATTATTTCATCATGTGAAAGTTCACTAGGTAATACTGAAGGAGCAAATGCAGTAGCTTCAGTCTCTACAGCACTGGAACTAACCACCTTACCATCTGGAATTAAAGCCGGTAGTGCTTTGTTACCTGCATGGAAAACCTGAAGTAACGCAGGAGCTCCAGCGCTTTTCGCAGCATCAGCTAATTTACGTAGACTTGGAATAAATGTATCGTCATAAGCTGCGAATTCATTCGTAAAACCTATACCGTTTGGTTGGACATGCGTACATCCTGTTATAACTAGACCTACACCATTCACTCTTTTTTTGTAATATTTCACTTCATCATCTGAAATAGTGTAACCGTCATTACTGGACCAAGTGGTCATAGGTGCCATAACGACTTTATTTTTAAGGGTGATTCCATTTTTAAATGTAAAGGATTCAACTAAGTTGCTATATTTTTCGTTCATTTTTTAACCTCTTTCTGAATAGTATTCATCTAGCGTTGTTAGTTTGTCGCATTTGTAAAGGTCTATCAACCCTTCATGTAATTAAATGGTACAAGAATAGATTAATCCTTAGAGTGCACTCTAAAGCAAGTTTTTTTATTTTTATTTTTTTCGATAAAAACACGTTTTCGAAAGCTGTCTGTACGAGGTTATCAAAAAGACGCAAATGGGGAATCAACTGGCTGCTTAATTTCCAGAGAAACAATTTCCTAATTTATTTTCATACAAATTAATTTTTTTATCGAGAAACTCTAAACTTTGACGAAGATTCTCCAAGTCTTCCACTACTTTTTTACGATGATTTGTAAGTAGAGCTACCCTTTCTTCCATTGTTTCATCCCCAATATGCCCCCACATGGCAAATTGTTTCACGTCTTTTAGTGACATCCCGGTATTTTTTAGGTGGAGCAAAGATTCAATCCATAATTTATTTTCATCTGAGTAGATTCTGACATTTTTATCGTCTCTGTTTACTTTTATTAACCCTTCTTTTTCATAAAACCTTAATGTATGTTCGCTTAACCCAACGATTTTAGAAAATTCTCCAATAGAATATGTCAATATAACCGCCTCCATTAAATCTGCTATGTCTATTTCTTCTTTCTCTTTTAATTTGTGACACAAAGAAAGAATAATACTTAGAGTTCACTCTAAGTCAAGAAATTTTAATTCCTCTGCATATGACGATCTAACGATGTTTTAGATTTATTTCGTTAGAAAAATTCTAAAAAGGAGACATAAAGAGTAGAATTAAAAAAGCCACTTATTTTTTATAAAAGGTTCCGTTTTTTGAGGTGCTTTTCCGAAATTATTAACCAAAATGACAGTTGTTTTGACTTCGTTATTGGCATATAAAAAAGCAAAACTCCCCGCAGTATTGGCGAGTTTTCTTTATTATAGTTATCCGGTTCCTTATGCAACTATCCTCCCTCAATAAACTAAACACCATCTCACGATTGCTCTAGAATTCTTAGGATTTCATAGTCATATCTTTAACCGTTATCTTTGTAAGCTCGGCATTACTCCTCAAGGATAGGGATTTATCGAAAAAAGTGTATGCTAAACTAGCCAATTATAGGAAAAAATTGGTTTAAGCAATGTTATAATCGCACTTTTGGATATCCACATGTCTCATGGAGGTCAACCCTCCCATGTCTCACAGAGTCGATGCTCCTACATTCCTTCGTTCAACCTTTCCATGAGGTGGATGTCGGTCATGCTGCCCCACAGGATCTAAGTCCTCACGTTAGTTGCTTTGCCGACTAATTATAAGTTATTTTAAATCTATCACTTCTATTTCTGCGGATCAATTAATTAAAAAATATATCAATCCAACTATAGAATTATCATTTAGTTACTCAAATAATTTAACGATAGCTTTAAAACAACAATTCCCTCTTAATAATATTTACTATCTATTTAAATTTGTAGGTGTAGATAATCAAGCTCAAATTATATGTATTAACAACTTAACAACTGATGATTATGTTGAGTATTCAATATTTTCTAAGGAAAAGAATGAAAATAGTTTTTATTGACGTTTAAATATGATTGGATACAGTACACACAAACAATTATTTGTTTTTTCAAATGATAAAGACTTTGATTGTAACAAATAAGGTGACATTGTCAAAATTTAAGTAAAAGCTTTTTTCTTTTAAAATTTATAACTCAATGCAATTAAGTTCAGATGATCAAATAGATAAAGTTTTAAGTGCATCCAAATATAGGTTTCAAACATTTAGTAATAGCGAAACTAAAAACCAATTTAGGCTTAATTAAAAAGCAAAAAATAAACAACCAATCATCCTTGGTTGTTTATTTTTATGCTAACAAAGAATCCTATGTTTGATACTCTAACATTCTCTATTTAACTCTCCAGCACTACTCTATTCGCTAATAAACCCATCAATTAAAAAGCCGTATTGTTATACCAAATTTATTTAATAACTATATTTTCAAATCTTTGGTTCTATTTCAACTTTTTCATTTAGTAATATACCAATTTTATTGGTCATTTGAGAAATTGGCTCCTTGTTATTTTATTCTCTATAAGTAAGTCCAATAACCTATCTGTATTTTTTAATTCATCAGCTTAATTTCATGTGTTGAACAGTATGATTTACCTGTTACTCTTCCTTGCCTGCTGCCATATTCATGTTCGCTTCGACATTCTCCTGATTGATGGTGGTAAATGGTAAATTACGCTTTCCTGAGAAATTCTCAAGCAAATCTTTGACATCAATTCCCGAAGATGCCTTTAATGACTCCTGCAATGTTGCCATTAAATCCGTTGCATACCCAGTCACTTTATTAGCCCCGCCATTCGCACCGCTTCCACCTGTATCCACTACAGTGATCTTGTCGATATTACTAAGCGGGCTTGCCACTTGTTTTGCATATTCCGGCAGCATTTTCAAGATCATATCCATGACGGCTGCCTGACCGAACTGTTCAAAAGCTTCAGCGATCTTCTGCTTGGCTTCTGCCTCTGCTACCCCTTTTAGCCGGATGATTTCCGCATCTGTCGTACCTTGTGCCCTTTGTGCGTCCGCTTTAGCCAGACCGTCCATACGAACACGTTCCGCTTCCGCTTTCGCCATGGCTTCAATTTTATACTTATCGGCATCCGCTTCTGTAATCTGTTTCATTTTATTTGCGGAGGCTGCCTGCTCTACCGCATAACGGTCGGCATCAGCCTTTTTCTTCACTTCTGAATCATATTGCTTTTCACGTCGGAGGATTTCTTTTTCTTCTAACTCAATTTGCTTCTGCCGCTCTATGATCCTGATTTGCATTTCCTGTTCTGTTACATCCTGCTTGGATCTGGCCGTTTCAAGATCATAAGCTTGGTCAGCCCGTGCTTTGGCAATATCCTGCTCGCGACGGAATTCCGCAACCTTCAGCTTGTTGATTTTTTCGGCTTCGGCTATTTCTGTTGCCCTTTCAAGTTCCGCACGCTGGGCTTCCTTCGAAGCTTCGGCACGCTTGATTCGCGTTTCTTTCTCTGCTTCTGCGGTAGCTATATCGGCATCCCTCTTCACTTGTGCAATTCTTGGCTTACCAAGGGATTCAAGATATCCATTTTTGTCACGAACATCTTTTATTGTGAATGATACGATGATGAGTCCCATTTTAGCTAAATCCTGCGAGGCTACCCTCTGTACTTCCTGGGAAAACTTTTCACGGTTTTTATAAATTTCCTCGACCGTCATCGACCCAAGGATGGAACGAAGATGTCCCTCCAAGACTTCCCGCGCTTCCTGTTCACGGTCATCTTTGGATTTACCAAGGAATTGCTCCGCCGCTGTGGCAATATCGGTGATTGAACCGCCAATCTTGATTATCGATACACCATCAGCCATGACTGGAACTCCCTGTTCGGTATATACCTCAGGAGTTGAGACCTCAAGCTTGCTTGACAACAAGCTCAATGGTTCCGCTTGCTGGAACACCGGCAGAACGAAAGCACCTCCACCACGAACGATCTTGATTTTATTTCCTGATTCGTCGATGTGAACATTTTTGCTTCCTAAGTAGCTTCCGGTCACAATCAATGCTTCATCAGGACCGGCCGTTCGATATTTCGTAATAAAGACAGCAATAAGTGCGATAAGTAAAAATGCAACAATGGCGACGACAACCCAAATCAAATTAAACATAAACTACCTCCTACCCTTTTTTTAATCCTGATGGGGCAATACATAGACAACCCCATTTTTAACTTCGATGATCAAGACTCTTGTATCCGAAACAATTCCTTCATTTTTATAACTGGCCGCAGTTTTCGCGATGCTTCCACTGATGCTTTCAATCAGGACTTCCCCAAACCCGTCAACCGGGATTGATGTCAGAACCCTGCCGACCCTCCCTCTCAGATCATTATCATGAAATGTCAAACTTTCTTCCGCTGATGAGATGGGAATCAAAACAAATACATTCAGTAAAGTGACGATGGTAAATGAAATGATCAGAGAAATGCCGGCACTCAATCCAGCATGAAGTCCTGAAAGCGATTCAAGCAAAAACCCACTCGCAAAAAACACGGTCAAAAAGCTAAAAATGAGTGTAGGATTAAATATATCCGGTAATTCAAGGCCGGAAAATATATCATTAAACAAGATAAATAAGAATGTTAGCCCCCCGAATATAATTAATCCATATAAATAGACTGTTTCCAGTGGAATCCCAAATAACTCCATCTCTTTCATCCTTTAAATTCGATTTTTCCAAGCCGCTTACTATTTTAAGGACCTGGGATTAGCGTTTTACCAACATTGATAGTCTATTGTTATAATCCCCTCCCTTTACTTCGCTTACCATTCATACGAATGATGTCTTAAAAAAGTTTCATTTATTTTCCAAGTTTTGAATTTTACCCTTGTTTTCACTTACAAACAATGTAGTCTAATAAATCATTAATGAATTAAAATCCATAATATCATTGACAGTGTTTAGTTAACATATTAAAATTCTTTATATGTTAACTCGTTATATAAATAGGTTTACATTAGGGGGAAGCACAATGAAAGAACGTCATGAGAAGTTAAGAATGATGATGGTCACAGCTTTATTTGCAGCACTTATAGGAATACTTGCCCAAATTACAATTCCACTGCCCTTAGTACCGATTACAGGACAGACTCTAGCAGTTGGACTGGCAGCAACGATACTCGGTTCACGTTATGGAACTTCTTCCGTTTTATTATACTTGTTCATAGGGGCAGCGGGAGTGCCGGTATTCGCTGAAATGTCTGGAGGTTTAGCTAAGATATTCGGTCCGACAGGCGGTTATTTATTATCCTATATCCCGACAGTATATATAACGGGTCTGATATTGGAAAAAACCCGTTTCTCAGTTGCAATGGCTTTCTTTGCCAATACAATCGGGATGATAATTACTTTGGTCATCGGTACGGTTTGGTTAAAATATATGAGTTCATTATCTTGGCCAGTGGCATTTGCCAGCGGTTTTGCTCCATTTATAATCGTAGGCGTTTTAAAGGCATTCCTTGCATCATGGCTTGGCATCACAATCCGTTCAAGGTTAGACTCGGCTAATATGCTGCCAAAAAAACATGCACCACTTTCCCAATGATGGGTAAATGAAAGAGAGGGTACCGCTTGTGGTACCCTCTCTTTCATTTATATTCAAATTCCCGAACACTTGCACAAAAAAAGACTCTTAAATAAGAATCTTTTTTACAAGTAATTATTGCGGTCCTATCCCCATAAGTCCGAATATGAATAGCAAATGTATATTATCCCCTTTGCTAACCGTAATCATTTTACTATAGTAACAGTAATTTGACAACTATTGAGGAAACACATGAACTTGCTGCCATTTTATTACTTAAGGATGAATATAGTAACGGATTTAGTTACTTATTATTCACTTTATATTCTTTTTTCGTACCATCTTCGAAAACGACCTCTAAATCAAATTCTTGATAGTCATCCTTCAAATTAAAAGCTTTTGTCACTTCTTGAATGACTTCCTCCTCTGATGAATCTTTGGTGAATGTCAATTTTTCTAGAATCGGGGTCAATTCTTTCATTGCTTCATCACCGTGAACTTCATGTTTGTTAAGTTTGTCTTCGATCGAAGCTTCTGTTTGAGCTCCCATGGTATCATATTCAGCTTCGTATTCGTTATCATTGCCTGTATAATCCGCATCCAATTGAAAATCCTTATAAGTGAAAGGCAGTTTTTCATTATTATCCGTTCCTGTTCCAGGATTATTTTCAGCTTGATTTTCATTTTCCTGAACCGGCGGGTTTTTCACTTCATCGTTTTCTTCACCGCATCCAGTCAAAACAAGCATAGCGGCAAACGGCACTGATAATATTTTGATTGATCTTCTCATTAGTTTTTCCTCCTTTAGTCTTTATACCTTATTTATTTCCTAATAGAAGTCAATTAAAACTCAAGAATCCCTCAGATACATCAAATCGACCAAGGATCATAGTGGAAGGATATAAAACAATACCGCAAAAAAGTGTGTGACAGATCCCCCAAGCACGAATACATGCCAAACCGCGTGATGAAACGGAAAACCGCGCCAAACATAAAATACTGCTCCAAACGTATAAAGCAATCCCCCTGCAATCAGTAACTGGATACCGGCTGAAGGCAACGTTTCTGTAAGCGGTCCCCAAACGATAACGATCATCCACCCCATTGCAATATAGAGAATCGTCGAAAGGAAAAGGAATTTTTTCACATAGAAAGCTTTGAAGACGACCCCCATTATGGCTACTCCCCAAATTATACCCAGCAGTGTCCAGCCTAGTGACCCTTGGATCACAAGAAGCATGATGGGCGTGTATGTTCCTGCAATGAATATATATATGGCTGAATGATCAAAGATTTCAAATATATCCTTTGTTTTGCCCTCTGGAAAACTATGGACTAAAGTGGAAGAGACGTATAAAAGTAGCATGGAAACACCATAAATGACTGAAATGACTATATGCCAAGGCGATCCGGTTTTGGCTGAGAATATGATTAAAAACACAAGTGCTGCAATACTTAACAAAACGCCGACACCGTGGGTTATCGCATTGACCACTTCTTCTTTTTTTGTATAAACATGTGTATTGGCCATGTTACAGCTCCTTAATTCCGGCTTAATTTTTTAGTATTCAACTAAAGTATACATTAGATCTTCCAAGCAATATAGAAAAGTGAATATTAACTTGATTATCACCTCTTAGTTAGATTATTATCTAATTAGATGATAATCTAATTAGGGAGGGATTAAAGTGCAATTAGAAAAATTGGTCGCTTTCCATAAAACGATTGGTGATGTAACTAGGATTAGAATTATATCCATCCTGGCAAATGGTCCAAAACACGGACAGGCACTTGCCGGAATATTAAAATTGACGGCCCCGACCATCTCACACCATTTAACTAAATTGAAGGACATTAATTTAGTTAAGGATCGAAGGGAAAAAAATACGGTATATTATTTTTTGAATGAAGACGTCCTGAAGCATTATTCGTCAGCATTACCTAAAATGGTTTCAACTAAGGGGGATTCCAATAAAATGGATAATCAAAAGCTGAATTTAGAACACAAAAAGATCCTTGAAAACTTTTTGATGCCAGATGGTCGACTAAAAACCATACCTGCACAGAGAAAAAAGAAAATGATCGTTCTTCATCATATAGCCAGCCTTTTGGAAAAGGGACGTAAATATCCAGAAAATGAATTGAATGAATTCATCCAGTCTTTCCATGATGATTATGCAACAATAAGGCGTGAACTCATTATCGGAAGTATCATGTACCGTGAAAACAGCATTTATGAATTGAATCCCCGCGAGATGTGGGCTGATATCGTTTAACCTAAGGTTTCAAAATTAAAAAACCGGCCTCCCATTTGGAAAGCCGGTTCTTGAGATGTAATTTATATGGCAAAATGGTGGCCGCCGATAATTTTTATTACTTCTAATTGTTTCATCCATTCACTGTCCGAAATACTAGGATTCCAAAAATACAAGGCATCATTTGTATAGCCATGAACCGCCAATGCTTCATTGACAGCTTTCTTGGCATCATCTCCTGCTGGTTTATTTATACTGCCATCACCAACAGGCGAGAATTGGTTTTTTTGATAGATCACTTCCCGTACCGTATCAGGGAATTCTTTGCTATCAAGGCGATTCAAAACTACTCCTGCTACCTCTACCTTTCCTCTGTATGGCTCCCCTTTTGCTTCTGCATGCACAAGTCTTGCCAATAATTCTTTATCTTTTTCATTCATTACATGTGGAATAATCAAAGTCTTACCAGGCTCGGCAACATTATTTATATTATTATTGACTTCTTTTAACTTTTTAATCGGGACGCCATACTGCTTCGCAATATCCCATATCGATTCACCTTGTTTAATGACATGTTTGGTTGCTCCATCAGAAGCTATACTGGTCGTTCCCTTAGGAAAAGCTATCCCAAGTACGATGACACTTAGAGTCATTATCACGGTTATTAATACTGATAATTTCATCTTGTAACCTCCTCGTTAAGCATCTTCCTAGGATAACAGACCATATAGGAGAAAACAGTGCTAAATTTTTTCCAAGGAAATAAAGGAAAAATTTTCACTTGGCAATTAACTTCGAAATTTTAATGTTTCCCATTCTTCCCGTAGCATTCCCATTCTGATTGAATCGTAATAATGACCATCATGATAACGGCATTTTCTCATTCTTCCCTCTACTTGCATGCCTAGCTTTTCCCCAACAGCCATCATACGTTCATTACCTGACCATGTCGTCAGCCCAACCCGCTCAATCTCCATTTTTTCGAATAAATAGCCTATGAACAACCTTAACGCTTCTGTTCCATAACCGCCATTCCAATAATTGGGCTCAAAAATCGTAATTCCGATTTCAAGCCAACGTGAAGGTTCATGTTCCCAGTAATATACAACAGACCCTATTATTTGATCGTTTTTTTCCATTAATAGCTCAGAGTAAACCCCCATTTTTTCATCATAGGTTCTATGCTGTGTTTCTTTATCGATATACGTATGGAAATCAATGAGTTCAAGAGGGTAATAAGGTGCATCCCACTTTTTCCATTCTGGATCGGCTTCTCCATATTTCAGGCTCCATAAACGTTTTAAATCGGCTTGTTTAACGTTCCTCAATATTACTTTGCTTCCTTCAATCCAAACATCGTCCAATCCGCTTCCTCCCACTTCAACCTTGCCGCACTTTCCATTTTACCTGTCTGCACATAATTTAATAAAATATTGCCTTTCTCTGGGACCATCGAATTCACAAAAATATACACCTTGCCAAGTACCAAGGATCATGCTTCCTTTATGGATGATCACCTGCTGTGAGGCACCAACCGTACTTGATTTCAAATGGGCTGCCGTGTTTCCTTCCATATGTAAATCCAATGTATGATTCCATGGGTATTGCTCATCCAGTCTCCTTAGCATATCCTTTTTGACATCGGGATCGGCATTTTCATTAATCGTGATCCCTGCTGTCGTATGTGGACAATATATAAGAGCTATCCCCTCTTGAATTCCATTTTCCTTGATGAACGCCTGTACTTCTGTCGTAACATCAATCATATCATCTCTTTTCGTCGTTTTTAAGCTATTTTTCTTCAGCATGTACGTTCACTCCTTTTGTTCATTTTAATACTCCTTTACCCCTAAACATTACATTCATGCTTTCATAAACGATTCAAGATGAAAACATAAGAAAATTTTATCGTTGGCAGTTAAAAAATTCACCTATTCATATTGATCTTTTCCCTTATGAAATTGGATATATAAGGAATTATTAGCGAGGTTGCAAGATGAGCTTCATTTTTAAGTCAATCGATCATTACCAATTAGCATCTCCAAAAAATACCGAGGACCAATCAAAGAAGTTTTTCACTGAGATACTAATGTTCAGGAAGTGAACAAGCCTTCATCAATAAGTTCCAATGGCGGGGGATCAATCAAAATATGTCGGAACGGAGGATAAATTCATTTCCTCGAGAAAAGCGCATCCTGCACTGCATCAAATGAGAGGTTACCCGAGGCGAACCGCATATATTTATCCGATTCCTTCGACAACCGGTTCGAAATTTTGGAATGGAAATAATAAAAAGCGGGTCCATTTATCGGACCCGCTTTTGTATGTGCATCATTTTTGTTTCTTTTTCCAGAATCCCAATAGTAAAGCGGTGATGAGGGACCCTATTAAAATGGCCAACAAATAGAAAAATGGGTGATTGACAAGTGGGATGACAAATATTCCACCATGTGGTGCAGGGAGAGTCACGTTAAAAGCCATTGACAGTGCTCCCGCTGTCGCTGCACCGACAACACTGCTGACGATAACACGCAATGGATCCGCTGCCGCAAAAGGAATCGCTCCTTCTGTAATGAACGAAGCACCCATGAAGTAATTAGTGAAACCTGATTTTCTTTCCATTTCAGTGAATTTGCTTTTAAAGAATGTAGTGGCAAAGGCAATCCCTAGAGGAGGAACCATTCCACCAGCCATTACAGCAGCGTGCGGTCCGAAACTTTGAGCTTCAATGGCCGCTATCCCAAATGTGAAGGCAGCCTTGTTTAGGGGGCCACCCATATCTACAGCCATCATCCCCCCAAGAATCAAGCCAAGGAATATTGCGTTCGTACCAGATAAACCTTGCAGCCAATTGGTCAGGCCCATGTTAATTGCGGTTACTGGTTCATTTACGAGAAATATCATGATAAACCCTGTAATTAACATACCGAATACAGGATAGAGTAAAACCGGTTTAATGCCATCGAGTGTTTGCGGTAATCTGGAAAACAATTTTCTTAAAAGTAAGACGACATAACCTGCAAGGAAACCGGCGATCAGTCCGCCAAGAAAACCGGCATTAGCCTGTGCTGCCAATAATCCCCCTACCATACCAGGAGCAAAACCCGGACGGTCGGCAATACTTGAAGCAATGAATCCAGCCAGGACAGGGACAAGTAAGAAGAAGGCACCATTTCCCCCGCCAATATCACTTAATGCTTTGGCAATGGGATTATAATCCGGATTTGCCGGATCGGCTGCATGAATTCCAAAAAAGAAAGAAAGCGCAATCAAGATTCCGCCCCCAACGACAAATGGAAGCATATTACTTACGCCATTCATTAAGTGCTTGTAAATCCCCAATCCTCCTTTTGCTGAATCACCTTCATCACTTTTATCGTTTCCTGTTCCTTTGTAAACAGGGGCATCCTGATTCAAGGCTCTGGTTAACAGCTCCTCGGTCTTCCGGATTCCATGGGCTACTGGGACAATAATGACATGTTTTCCATTAAATCGATCCATTTCCACCTGCTTATCAGCTGCAACGATAATCGCATTCGCCTCATCAATTTCTGCGGCGGTTAAACCATTTTTGATTCCTGTGGAACCATTTGTTTCCACTTTGAAATCGATTCCCATTTCCTTAGCTTTAGCCTTTAACGCATCGGCAGCCATATAAGTATGGGCAATTCCTGTTGGACAAGCTGTAACGGCTAGGATTTTACCTCCTTTATTGTTACCACTGGCAGCATTACTTGCTTGCTGCTCTTCTATTTCTTCTTCATCAGCTTCCATTTCTTTTTGATTGATTATCTCCAACACTTCCTCACCAGAAGAAGCAGAAATCAATCGGGCTCTGAATTTATCATCCATCAGTAATGAAGAAAGCCGGGAAAGGGTTTCCAAGTGATCTGCATTCGCTCCTTCACTTGCTGCAATCATAAAGAACAAATGAGCCGGCTGCCCATCAAGCGATTCATAATCCACACCACTGACAGATTTGCCGAAACAGATGGCAGGTACCCTTACTGCACTTGTTTTTGCGTGTGGTATGGCTATCCCTTCACCAATCCCTGTTGTGCTTTGCTCTTCACGTTTTAAGATGGCAGCTTTGAAACCCTCCACATCGTTTAACCTGTCTGCCTCGGCTAGCTTTCCTGATAATTCATCAATGACTGCTTGCTTTGTAACGCTTTGCAGATTGATGATGATTGTATCCAATTTTAACAAGTCTGTGATTTTCATAGATTCAGCCTCCTGTTAGATGATTGATAGCAATTTGCGGTAATAACTCTTCAATTTTATCCAATGTACCGAGATCGGATGAAAAGGCTGTAGCACTTCCTGCTGCAAGACTGAAGCGGAATGCAGATAGAATATCCCCTGTACTTTCATATGTCCCGATGAAACCTGCGACCATGGAATCACCGGCACCCACTGAATTGATGACGTTCCCTTTTGGAACATTTGCGGAATATGACTCTCCACCGGAGCAAAGCACGGCCCCCTGACCCGCCATTGAAACAATAACGTTTTGTGCTCCTGCTTCAACCAATTTAGCGCCATATTCCCTAGCATCATCAACCGTTCTTATTTCGGTTGAAAAAAGCTCACCCAGTTCATGATGATTGGGCTTTATTAAAAATGGCCGGTGTGGAAGGACATTCAGTAATTCCTTGCCACTCGTATCCAACACCACTTTAATGCCGTTATGGGAACAAGACCTTGCCATGGCTTCGTATACATCCGAAGGAACGCTTGAAGGGATGCTTCCTGACAAAATGAGGATATCATTATTATTCAACTGTTCGATCTGACTAAATAATTGTTGATAATTCCCTTTTGAAATGATTGGCCCTTGGCTATTTATTTCTGTCTCAAGCCCTGTTTTCAATTTAACGTTTATTCTTGTATCTCCAGCTATCTCTGTAAAGTCCGTGAAAATCTCTTCTTGTCTTAAAAACCTTTTTACAAATTCACCAGTTTGTCCACCGATGAATCCTAACGCTGTCGTACTATTTCCCAGTCTTTTAAGCACTCGGGAAACATTGATCCCTTTCCCTCCTGGGAATTTTGCATCATAACTGGTTCGATTCACCTTGCCCATTTGAAAACTCTCCACTTCGACCAGGTAATCTATGGATGGGTTTAGTGTCACTGTATAAATCATTAAATGGTCACGACCTTTATCTTTGGATTTTTATGGAGTTGAGCAATAGCCTCTTCATCATTGCTGTCAGTAAGGATAATGGCATCGCTTACATCTGCCACCTTGGCGAAAGTAGCTTCATTCAGTTTTGAACTGTCAGCAAGCACATATGTCTCGTTAGAGAGGCGTAATGCCATCTTCTTCAGTAGAGCTTCTTCCGGGTCGGGTGTTGTGAAACCCAGATCTTGATGGATGCCGTTCATTCCCAAGAAACATTTATCAAAACGGTATTCATTCAGAAACTGTACAGCATTACTTCCAATAACAGCATTTGTCGAAAATTTTATCGTTCCGCCCACTAACACTGTTTTGATTTCCAATTCGATGAGTTTTGGAATATGCATAAGACCATTCGTCAGCACCGTTATATTTTTATCCTTTAAATAAGGAATCATTTCCGCAGTTGTCGTGCCTGCATCAAGATATATACAATCATTTTTCTCTATGAATGAAGCCGCAAGCTTTGCTATAAGTTGTTTTTCAGCTCTTGCTTTGTATTGCTTTTCCATAGTTGTTGGTTCAAGGCCTTTTCTTTGAAGTAAAGAGGCCCCACCATGCACGCGTTTCAAGAGCTTCATTTCTTCGAGTTGCACTAAATCTCTCCGAATGGTCGACTCCGAGGCTTGTAACTGATCTACAAGCTCTTGCAGCTTTACCGTTCCATGTTCTTTAAGGATCGATAAGATGAACTGGTGCCTTTCAGTTGTCAACAATTCGCCCACCTCACTTTAATATCATCATCATATATGAAAACGAAGGAATAATCAATCAAAAACGTTTAAAAATACTCAAATTCATTCAAAAATACCTTCAAAAACTTTCATTCAGATAGAGATGACCTTTCTTGAATCCCATTATCTTTTTTTCTATGAAAATATCCTTTCAATTCTTCACACACAAAAAAACCCCATGTCATGATGACATGGGGTTCGTATTTTTTATTAGCCTTGAAGTAAAAGTTGTTCTGGATCTTCCAGCATATCTTTGATAGCCACTAAGAAACCAACAGCTTCTTTTCCGTCAACGATACGGTGATCATAAGATAATGCAAGGTACATCATTGGTCTGTTTTCGATTTGATCTCCAACAGCGATTGGACGAGTCTTGATTGTATGCATGCCCAAGATCCCAACTTGAGGGGCATTCAAGATTGGTGTAGATAATAGGGAACCGAAAGTCCCGCCGTTTGTGATAGTAAAAGTACCACCTGATAAATCTGAAAGTCCCAGTTTGTTGTTACGCGCTTTAACAGCTAAATCCGAAATGTTCTTCTCGATTTCAGCAAAGCTTTTGCGGTCAGCATCCCTTACTACCGGAACGACAAGACCTTCATCAGTGGATACAGCTACACCGATATCATAAAAGTTCTTTTTCAGGATATGGTCGCCTTGGATTTCAGCATTCAATAACGGATATTTTTTCAATGCGCCAATGACCGCTTTAGTGAAGAATGACATGAAACCAAGTTTAACATCATTTGTTTTCACGAAAGAGTCCTTATGGCGGCTACGCAATTCCATGACTGCAGAAAGATCGACTTCGTTAAAAGTAGTAAGCATGGCTGCTTCGGATTGTACTTGAACTAGACGTTTGGCAATGGTTTGACGACGGCGAGTCATCTTAACCACTTCAATGCGGTCATCATTCACTTCAACAGGAGCTGCTGCTTTTTTAGCTGCAGGAGCTTGTTTAGGAGCTGCAGGTGCTGCAGGTGCTGCCGCAGGTGCATTACTTGCTGCTTCTACGTCTTGTACACGTACGCGACCTAGTGGATCGGCTACAGGCACTTGAGTCAAGTCAATTCCTTTTTCGCGAGCCAATTTCCTTGCAGCTGGTGATGCAATAACTTGTTGAGTGGATGATGCTTCTTTCGCTTCCGCTTTAGGAGCCTCTTTAGCAGGAGCCGCTTGTTCAGCCTTAGCTGGTTCTGCTTTAGCTTCTTCAACCTTAGGAGCTTCCGCTTTTGGAGCTGCAGCTGCTGATCCATTTTCATCAACGATGGCGATAGCCTGTCCAACTTGGACAGTATCGCCTTCTTCTGCTAAATGTTCCGAAAGTGTACCAGTATAATCTGAAATGATTTCTACGTTCACTTTATCCGTTTCAAGTTCAAGGACATATTCTCCTTTTTCAACGTGATCACCAGGTTGTTTTAACCATTGCGCAATAGATCCTTCAGAAATTGATTCTGCTAATTCAGGTACTTTTACTTCAGCCATTTTATTTCTCCCCCTCATTATTGCGTGTAATTGCTTGAGTCATAATCCGTTGTTGTTCATTTTTATGGACAAGTGGATCTCCCTCAGCCGGGCTTGATCTGCGCTTCCTTCCTATATATGTTACTGAAAGATTGCCAGGAGCCGCTGCATTTAGGCGAGGTTCAACAAATGTCCAAGCACCCATGTTTTTAGGTTCTTCTTGAGCCCAGAAGATTTCTTTAAGATTTGTATATTTTTTCAGGGCTTCTTGAACTCCAGTGAATGGGAATGGATAAATTTCTTCGATACTGATGATTTGCAACCAATCTGTATTTTTTTCAGTTGCCGCCTTTTCACGAAGTTCAACCGCCAATTTACCTGATGCAAAAACAATGCGTTCAACCGATTTAGGTTTTTTGCCCAAAGCTTTGGTTTCTACGAACGATTCAAAAGAGCCTTCACTGAATTCTTCTGCTGTAGAAGCCATCACTTGATTACGAAGCATACTCTTCGGTGTCATGATGACAAGCGGACGTACTTGCTCTTGATCCAAAATCTTAGCTTGTCTTCTAAGGATATGGAAGTATTGAGCTGCCGAACTTAAGTTGGCAACTGTCCAGTTGTTTTCAGCCGCTAATTGAAGGAAACGCTCCAGGCGTGCACTTGAGTGCTCTGGTCCTTGTCCTTCATAACCGTGTGGAAGCAGCATGACAAGACCTGATTTTTGACCCCATTTTGCACGGCCTGCCGCGATGAATTGGTCAAAGATCACTTGTGCTGTATTAGCGAAGTCACCGAATTGGCCTTCCCATAATACAAGTGTCTCAGGTGCAAATACATTATAACCATATTCATAAGCCAGAACTGCCGTTTCAGTAAGCGGGCTGTTATGAACAGCGAATGATGCTTTGGCAGTTTCTAGTGTGTGAAGTGGTGAATATGTTTTTCCGTTAACACTATCATGTAACATGATATTACGTTGTGCGAATGTTCCACGCTCTGAATCTTGTCCTGTCAAACGGATTGGAGTGCCGTCACTCAATATGGATGCAAATGCCAATGTCTCAGCATGAGCCCAATCAATTTTTCCGTCAGCACCAAAGGAATCCAAGCGACGTGATAAGATCTTTCCTAATTTTTTATTAGGAGTGAATCCTTCCGGCCACTTAACAAGTTCTTCGTTAATTGTAACAAGTTCTTGTTTCGTAACTGCCGTATCAATGGCTGGAAGTCCTTTTTCAATAATCCCAGGAGGATTACATTCTTTAGAAGCTTCCGGTTTATTTCCGGAAATTTTCGCATATGCATCTGCAAGCCTTGTATCTACTTGCTCAGCAATCGCTTTAACTTCAGCTTCAGTGAACTGGCCAGATTGAATCAGTTTTTTTCCATAAAGCTCTTTAACGGTTGGGTGCTTATGAATTAATGCATACATTTCAGGTTGAGTCACCAATGGCTCATCCATTTCGTTATGGCCGAAACGTCTGTAACCGATCAGGTCGATCAAGAAATCCTTTTTGTACTTTTCACGATATAGGTTAGCAAGGTTCACAGCAGCCATACATGCTTCCGGATCATCTGCATTCACATGCACGATAGGCACTTCAAAGCCTTTTGCCAAATCACTAGCATATAAGGTTGAACGTGAATCTTCACTTTCCGTTGTAAAACCGATCATGTTATTGGCGATGATATGGATGGCGCCGCCAACTTGATAACCGCGTAAACGGCTTAAGTTAAACGTTTCAGGTACAATTCCTTCACCTGGGAATGCTGCATCACCATGAATCAGGATTGCAAGAGATTTGGAAATGTCTTGAACCGGGAATCCTTTTTCTGAACGGTCTTCTTGTGCCGCACGAGAATAACCTTCCACGATTGGACCGACAACTTCCAAGTGACTTGGGTTATTGGCAAGTGTAATCCTTGCTTTTTGTATATTTGCCTTAGTTATCTGTTTATCCAGACCTAAATGGTATTTAACATCACCAGTCCATCCATTGTTAATGCCTGTTGAACCTTCGGAAGGAACCAAATCTTTATTCGGTGAATGTTGGAATTCAGAGAAAATGACCTCATATGGCTTTCCTAATACATGTGCAAGCACATTCAAACGTCCTCGGTGAGCCATGGCAATGTTCACATTCCCCGTTCCGTTTTGAACAGTTTGTGAAATCATTTCATCTAAAATCGGAACCAAAGCATCCAGTCCTTCAATAGAGAAACGTTTTTGCCCTACATATGTGCGGTGAAGGAATTTCTCGAAACCTTCGACTTCATTCAATCGTTTAAGTAATAGTTCTCTTTTCTCTTTAGTCACTTCCGGGAACATGTTTCCGGATTCGACCATATCAGTAAGCCATTGCTTTTCATCCAAGTCATTAACATGGTGAAATTCAAAGGCTATCGTTTTTGTATAGAGTTGTTTTAGGTATTGTACGGCTTCGTATCCGTCTTTCACGTCTTCAGGTGATTCCGGGCAAATAAAGTCAGCCGGTATTTTCCTTAAATCATCTGCAGTCAAGCCATATTTTTCAAAGTGAATTTGTTCAGTGTCCAGTGCTTCTTCTTTTAAAGGATAAATATTTGCCGCAAGATGTCCGTATGCACGGATATTTTCAGCTAACTTTACTGCAGACATAATTTTCTTCATTGGAAGAACTTCTCCAGTTTGTACAGTTGGTGCACTTCCAATCGTTGTTTCTGCCGATACATCGAATGAAGGAGGACCTGCTACTTCAAAAAAGTTTTTCAGTTCCGGATCCACTTCTTCCGGGTTAGCTAGAAATAAATCGTATTGCTCCATGACATACCCAAGGTTTGGACCTGAAAAAGCTTTCCAGTGGTCTAATACCTTAGAATCATTGATGGTCATTTTGTAAACCCCCAAATTTTTCTCATAATTTTTTTCATTACGTTTTATCCATCCCCAAATTTCTTTCTTCTAAATTTTCCCCAAATATATGATATATATAAGATATATAATAAATAACTTTGGTCATTGAATAATAAAATTTTAAAGGATAAAACGTTTTCAGATGTTATATTAACATGTTTTTGTCGAAATATCCAAAGGTTAAACAACTTTATGCAACCTTTTTGAAACTATATTTCTGTTTAATTCGTCTAAATACGCTTTTAATTGACTTTTTTGCTCATTTAAGCCTTTTTTTCGCTAAAAAAAGATTTTTGTATT
Organism: Peribacillus sp. YIM B13472; assembly: GCF_042788005.1. Taxonomy (NCBI): domain Bacteria; kingdom Bacillati; phylum Bacillota; class Bacilli; order Caryophanales; family Bacillaceae; genus Peribacillus; species Peribacillus sp. YIM B13472. Next base: position 19,891 of record NZ_JBHZPG010000032.1, on the reverse strand, counting down.
TTTGTATAATGATTATTTTTCAGGTAAATTTAACTAGTTTGAAAACCCTTTCACTTCAATCAAACTTCCAAGCTGTTAAACTTAGATTGCCATATTGATAGCTCCTGTGCAGGAGAACTGCCTTTTTTTTGTCATCCCCTGACCCCATTGCGATGACCAATGGAATGAAATGCTCTTTGGAAGGCACAGCCTCTGTACTATAAGGGGCGATTTTTTCATAATCAAACAAGGATTGCAAATCCCATTTCATGATTTTCTCTTCGACCCAGTTCTCAAACTCGATTGCCCATCCTTCTGCAACATGCATATCCTCCTGTATTTGGGTGAAATTATGGACAATTCCACCGCTCCCGATGATCAGGACATTACTTTCCTTTAATTCCCTCAATGTTTTCCCGATTTCATACTGCTTGTCCAAAGGCAGCGCAGGACTAATGGACATAGATACGGTCGGGATGTCAGCTTCGGGATACATGATGTGCAAAAGCCCCCATGATCCATGATCCAGGGGGCGCCTTTCATCAAGTTCCCCCAATACACCTATCCTGGACAACAAGGTTAAAATTCGATCTGACAGCTCAAGGCATCCCCTAGCTGGATAAGTTATCTGAAATATTTCTTCAGGATACCCTGCAAAATCATAAATGACTTCATGATTCCCTACTGCTGAAATCATTTGATCTTCACTTTCCCAATGTGCTGACAATATAACGATGGCAGCTGGTTTCTTCATAGTTTTCATATACTCCTTCAAAAAAGAAGTGTAGCAATTCTTTTCCAAAGCTAATAGCGGTGTTCCATGTGATAAAAACAATGATGGCATCATAGAAACGATAAATCCTTTCGCATTGTAATCTCAATACCCTATACCTTAATTTACTATAGATAAACATTGTGTTCATCAATTAAATTGCAATTTCGGGGTTGTCTCATCAATAGTATCAAAGGTATACCCTTCTTTTTTTAGGAATTCAATTATATCAGGCAATGCTTTCACTGTATTCTTCATACTATTGATATCATGCAATAAGATATTAACATGCTTTTGATTTTTCGTCCCTTTTTGTACGGCAGTAATGATTTGTTGTTCACTTATTGACGGACTGAAGCCATCTGTCGAGTCAATGGACCAATCAAAGTAAATATACCCTTTTTCCTTTAGTTGTTGAAGGATTCCATTGATGATGGGTTTCGTTGCAGCCTGATGCCGCAGGCGATTATTCGAGCCGCCAGGAAGGCGCACAATACGGCTTTTTATCCCATACTCCTTTTGCAGCATGGTTTCAAGCCTATTCAAATCTTGAAAGAAACTCTCAGTCGATCGATAAACGATGGAATAATCATGTGTATAAGAATGAAGGGCAATCGCATGACCGCGGGAAACCATTTCCTGATAACATTCCTTTGCGTATGGTTCCTCATTCCCTTTAACGAAAAATGTGGCCTTAACATGATAGCGGTCCAAAATATCCAATATCTTCATGGTATTCAAAGATGGTCCGTCATCGAAAGTCAAATAAGCGATTTTCTGATTTTCCTTACTTTTTAGGAGCGGTGCCATCTCTTCAGGAACCATTGCATGTACTTGAATGTTCTGGACATCCACAACCAACAAAATGATAATGAAAGAACCCGCCACGGAAAGAAATAATTTCAGGATATTATTCATAGGTGCTGCATCCCCTTCCTTTTGACCATTAAGATGTACCAATTAAGGGGTTTCATGCGCAATAAGGCAGCGGTAAAAAATACCGCTGCCTTATTAAATGAGTTATCGATCGACATTAAAATAACGGGCTTCAGGATGTGCAAAAACAATAGCTGACACGGAAGCCTCTGGTTCCATCATGAATCCTTCAGTCAATTCCACGCCAATATCCTGAGGTTGTAACAGGCGGAATAGCTTCTCCTGGTCTTCCAGATTAGGACAAGCAGGATAACCAAATGAAAACCTTTGCCCGGTGTACTTAGCGGCAAACCGCTCTTTCATGGACATTTCAATCGGATCGCTTATACCTAAATCATCCCGCATTAATTGATGAATTCTTTCCGCGAACCCTTCAGCTGTTTCGAGAGCAAGTGATTGAAGGGCGTGATTTTTCAAGAAATCACCTTCAAGCTTTAGTTTTTCAGCCCATTTTCTGATCCCTTTTCCGGCAGTGACCAGGAAGAAACCGACATAATCCATTTGCCCGGAGGAGATTGGTTTCGCGAAGTCCGCTAAACAAAGATGCGGATTCGTATCTTGCCGGGGGAAGTCGAAAGTTTCCAAAACCTCGTTATGATTGTCCGGGTTGTATACCAATAGCTTATCTCCTTCGCTTTGAGCAGGGAAAAATTGATAAACTGCATGCAAGCCATAATCCGGTTCCGTCTTTAGGAATTCAATCAATTCATCAACGAGATCATTGAGCTGCACTGCTTTTTCATTCCCTTGCTTAAGCAATTCGGAAACTTTACCTTTTAACCCCAAATGATGTCCAATCAGCATTTGCCTATTAATATACGGCTGGATGACATCCAATGGATAGTTTTTCAGGACGTGACGCTTGATGTCACGCGGTTTTTGAACAGGAGCATCGCTTAAAGGGGCAGCTGTGGACTGCTTCCGAACAGGTTTTTCCATCGTGGCAGCAATGGCGGCATTCGCTTTCGCTCTTTCTCGTTTCTCGACTAACTCTTCCAAGTACACCACTTTTTTGTCAGAGTCATGTAAAATATTCGTTACAGCCAAACCATCCATCGCATCTTTAGAATATAAAACCGGTCCTTCATATTCAGGTGATATTTTAAAATCGGTGAATTTACGGGATAATGCTGCCCCTCCCACTAAAATTGGGGTATCTATTCCCGCTTGCCTTAAATCCTGTGCTGTTAAAACCATTTGCTGTGCAGATTTGACAAGTAACCCAGATAGGCCAATGATGGTTGGCTCATGTTTTCGAACCTCTTCTATGATTTGTTGCGGTGCCACCTTTATTCCCAAATCAATGACTTCATAGCCATTATTGGATAGGATGATATCCACTAGGTTTTTCCCGATATCATGCACATCTCCCTTGACAGTCGCCAAAAGGATTTTCCCTTTCTTAGCACTATCTTCAGAGTTTTCCATTAGTGGTTCAAGGTGAGATACAGCCGCCTTCATCGCTTCAGCACTCTGAAGCACCTCTGCGACAATAAGTTGGTTGTCATTAAACAACCTCCCAACCTCACTCATGCCATCCATCAATGGCCCATTGATTATTTCCAATGGGGTATCACCGCGCTCAATCGCTTCATTTAAATCATCAACCAATCCTTCTTTCGTTCCCTCGATAATATAGTTACCTAAACGTTCATCCAATGGCAGGATCACACCATTATCCTTCTTCTCCGCTTTTTTCCCACGATAAAATTCAGTAAAAATCGCTAAAGTTTCAGTTGATGTCTCAAACAGGAGTGCCTCAGCCAATTTAACTTCCTCTTCCGGTATCAGAGCGAAACGTTCCAGTTTTTCTGTATTCACGATAGCATAATCAAGACCGGCTTTTGTACAATGGTAAAGGAAAACTGCATTTAATATTTCCCTTCCCCTCTCTGGCAGACCGAAAGAAACGTTAGAAATGCCAAGTATCGTTAGGCATTCCGGAAACTTTTCTTTAATCGCCTTTATTCCATTCACCGTTTCCAATGCAGATCCAATATATTGTTCATCCCCTGTGCCTACAGGAAATACAAGCGGATCAAAAATGATGTCACTTTTGTTTAGACCGTACTTATTAACGAGCAAATTCACAGACCGTGTAGCCACTTCCAATTTCCGTTCAGCATCGACGGCCATACCAATTTCATCAATGGTTCCTACGACAACGGCAGCACCATATTGATGGACTAAGGGTACTATTTTTTCAAAGCGCTCTTCACCATCTTCAAGGTTTATGGAATTAATGATCGATTTTCCTTGTGAATGTTTTAATGCTTGTTCAAGTACGACTTCATCCGTAGTATCGATGACCAATGGTACTTTCACTTTTTTGACGACCTCTTCCACAAATTCCTTCATATCGCCAAGCTCATCCCCATCAGGATCAGCAAGACAGATATCAATGACATGGGCGCCTTTTTTCACCTGGGAACGTGCAATTTCGGCAGCTGGCTCGTAATGCTTTCCACGTATCAGCTCCTTGAATTTTCGGGAACCGATAACATTCGTTCTTTCACCTACGAATAAAGGGCGCATTGAATCATCATAAATTAGCGGTTCTATGCCCGATACGGCATGACCATGGGCTGCTTCCGTAATTGTACGGGGCTTCATGCCTTCGAGTACCCTGGAAAGTTCTTTAATATGTTCTGGTGTCGTACCACAACATCCGCCAATGATATTGACCCATCCCTTTTCGGCAAATTGCTTCATTTTCTCTGCCAGGGAAGTAGGTGACTCATGATAGTGGCCTTCTTCATCAGGGAGCCCGGCATTCGGATAACAGCTGATGGCGCTATTTGATATATCTGCAAGTGTCCTGATATGGTCTATCATGAATTCCGGCCCTGTTGCACAATTAAGGCCGACCGCAACGGGCTTCATATGTTCAACCGATAAATAAAAAGCTTCTATGGACTGGCCAGCAAGTGTAGTGCCCATCGGTTCGATTGTGCCTGATATGATGACAGGCACATCCTTTCCTGTTTTAGCGAATGCTGCTTTGATTCCAGAAAAGGCAGCCTTGACATTAAGCATATCCTGACAGGTTTCCACCAATAGCAAGTCTACCCCGCCATCCAAGAGACCCAGTGCCTGTTCTTCATAAGAATCGGTTAATATATCAAAAGTCGTTCCGCCCGTTACGGAAAGCGTTTTTGTAGTTGGGCCCATCGAGCCAGCTACATACCTTGGCCATTCATCATTGGAGTACTTTTCACAGGCTTTTACGGCAAGCTCAGCTGAAATCTTATTTAGCTTGTAAGCGATAGTGCTTATTTGGTATTCCTCAAGAACGATGCTGGTCGCTCCGAAGGTATTTGTTTCAATGATGTCTGCACCCGCTGCTAAATATTTTTCATGAATGGATTGGATGATTTCCGGTTGCGTCAATGATAAATATTCATTGCAGCCCTCGAATTGTTCACCGCCAAAATCCCCTGCCGTCAAATTCTCCGCTTGAAGCATGGTTCCCATCGCCCCGTCAAGTAGGAGAATCTTAGAATTTAACTGATCTTGAATCGCTTTTTTATTCATGAACTGCCACCTCTGATGTATGTTTACTATCGACTTTTCTAATATATTTCGTAAGTTCCGCCGTCATTTCATAGCGAAGGAACGGAGTGATTAAATATATGCCCTTGAATTTTTCCCTTGCCGCGTCCACTAGCTCTCGCGCGATATTCACTCCTTCAATCCTTGACTTTACAGGGTCATCCCCCGCTAACGCCATGGCCCTTCTAACATTATCAGGCAATTTGATGCCTGGGATCTCATTATGGATGAATTCGGCGTTCCGGGTGCTTGTCAAGGGCATGATGCCGATGAAAATCGGGGTTTCTAAATGTTTTGTAGCCTCATATACTTCCTCGATCTGCTCCACGGAATAGATTGGCTGTGTCAAGAAGGATTGGGCACCGCAGGCAATCTTCTTTTCCATTCTCAGTACGGCTTTATCCAAATATTTCACATTGGGATTAAACGCTGCCGCAATTTTGAAATTTGCCCGTTGGCCCAAACTTTGACCGGAATAGGAAAGACCTTCATTAAATTGTTTGACCATACTTATTAGGTCAAAGGAAGATAAATCATAAACCGAAGTGGCACCCGGGAAGTCCCCAATTTTTGAAGGGTCTCCGGTGATGATCAATATTTCGTTCAGCCCCACCGTCTGCAGACCCATTAAATGTGACTGCAGGCCAATCAAATTTCGATCACGGCATGTTATATGCACCATCGGCTCTATATCCAATTGGTTCTTCAGCAAATTAGCCAATGCATCATTCGATATCCTTGGTGAGGCAAGCGAATTATCCGCTAATGTAATGGAATCGACCCCTGCTTTTTTCAAAACCTCGGCACCAGTCATGAAGCTCTCTATTCCTAACTTTTTCGGTGGATCAAGTTCAACTAGAATCGTCCTTTCTGTTTTGGCCTTCTCGAACAGGGGACGTTCCAATTCTCTATCATTCACTTCAATTATTTCTATTTCACGCGATTTCGTAAATTTCTCTTTCACAGGAGCCAAACTTCCAATCGCATTCTTTACAGCTTGAATATGCAGCGGTGTCGTTCCACAGCACCCTCCTATGATCGCGGCACCTTGCTCACGAAGTTCTAGGGCACTTGAACCGAAATATTCCGGCACAGCTTTATAGACGAGCCTTCCATCCACATAATCCGGGAGGCTGGCATTTGGGTATATAGCAATTGATGCTTGCTTTGGCAAACTCACTTCTTCCAAGGCCCGAATCATATGATGTGGACCGAGACGGCAATTCACCCCTACAACATCGGCACCCAATTGCTCGAGTTTTTGAAAGGCTTCATTTAAATGGATTCCATTTTGAAGATTTCCCAGTTCATGCATCGAAACATTTGCGATGATCGGCAGTCCAGTTTCATTTTTAACGATATGCAGGACGGTTTCCAGTTCTTCCAGGTCATAAAATGTTTCCAAGAGAATCCCATCTGGGTTTTCCATCAAAAGACTGTATAGCTGTTCACGAAAACCCCGTTTTATCTCTTCCAAGCTTAAATCCGATTTCCGGATACTCCGCTGTGCCCCTATGGTACCGAAGACGTATGCCTTTCCTTTTGCAGCTTTTTTAGCAAGCATGACTCCCTGGCGATTGATTCTGCTTACTTCATCTTCAAGTCCATACCGTTTCAATTTGTTGAAATTGGCTCCGTATGTATTCGATTGGAGGATATCTGCACCAGCTTCCAGATAGGCACGATGGATGGACTCTATTTGATCTGGGTTCGTGCAGTTTAATTCCTCATAACATTGATCGATGCCATTTGAATACAATAAGGTCCCCATTGCCCCTTCCCCAACCAGTATTCTTTCTTTCACGTCTTTACGAAAATTCATCATTACACCCTCTCTCAAAAACAATCCTGTTTTTGTCGTATTCTATGAGTATGAGAGAAAAGGAAAAAAACCTTCTCAAAGAAGAAGGTTTTTTGAAACATTCTCCTCATCTATCAAGCTCTGCTTGCTGGATTTAGCACCTTTGCCTAAGCTGGTTGCTGAGGTTTCTTCGGGCCAGTCCCTCCACCTCTCTCGATAAGATCCATTTATATAATTTTCATAAGATTTCAAAATTTGATTATATTTAATTTACATTAATAATCTGTCAATTTCAATACCTGATCGACATTTTTTTCACTTTTGCAAAAATCATTCAATCTTTTGCAGCTTGAACCCTCTTCAAGATCCTTTGTTTCCAGTCTTCCGCTAACGAGTCTAGTGTAAGTAAAGCCTTTGCGCCTTCCAGCCCATCTCGTTTATGAAGAATTACCTCTGCTGCATAATGAACTGAAATTTTTTCTTGCAAACGATCTATCAGCACAATCTCGTTATGTTTATTTATCGTTCCTTGTTGAAGTACTCTTGCAAAATAGCCAGTGAAACTCGTTTTCAGCACGAGTTCCAAAAACTTAGGTTCTTGATTGAAGTGGGAAATGGTCGAACAAGGTATCCTCCCCTGGTTAATTTGAACAATCACTTCGCCTATTTGATAAATATCGCCGATATACGTTGTTTCTTCCCTCATTCCCGCTATAGTTAAATTTTCACCGAATGCAGGGATTTCCAGCTTTTTAGAGAATTTTTCATTCCATAATGAATAATGCTCAAAGGGGTAAAAGCACAAAGCGCGATCAGGACCTCCATGGAACTTTACATTACCTACTCCATCACCAATTATACCTGATTTAGTCACTGTTACATTATCCTGTGCTTGTTTATCCATTGCTGAAAAGATATCAATATTCGAAAAAATTTCATGCTTCGGCTTCCCGGCATGAAGTTCTTTGATTTTTCCATTTTGCATTTTGCATCTTCCATTCATATTTAATTTATATCATTATGTATGTATAAATTATACTAAAAATCCATTTTATTCTGTAGTTTTTTTAAGAATATGAAAATGCAAAAGCCACATGAGCCGTTAAGTGTGCGAAATATCATTGATTTCCAGAAAAATTCATAGGATAGTTTCAGTAATTTTGTTGCTATTTTAGAATTAAATATGGTAGAATATGAACACAATATATAGTCGAAAACTACAACCGTTCGCCTATATGTTGATTTTCACGATTGAATTCCTCATTGTCGCTCTTTAGGGAGCGAATTTTTTTTGCCTGCATTTCCACCCACCATTTTCTTTTAATTACATTTTGTCCCTCACATTGTGATCATTTACATATTTGCACTATCCTTACCTATGTAAATCTCCCTCCGTTAATCACTTTCATTACCTTATTAGAAGGCAAATCCCTTGTTAAAACAAGCAGAAAGCCGAGCGACATCATGCGTCTTCCGCTCAGCTTCCTGTTTAAGCTTGTTTCTTTTTTTTCGGTGCCACTTTCTTTCGGGTTGTCTTTTTCATTTCCGGTTCATCATGTTTCGTACGGTCAATGGATGCCTGTAATGCCTCCATTAAATCGGTTACATTGTTGGAAACTGGTTCTTTTGTTTTGGCTGTAATCGTCGTCTGTCCAGTTTTCTTTGATTCAATCAATTCAAGTAACGCGGTACGATAGTCATCGGTGTATTTTGTCGGATCGAAAGTAGTCGTTAATTGATCTATCAACAATACGGCAGTATCGATTTCTTTTTTTACAATGGTATCATTGGCAGGGATATTCGGAACATCCGCTGTGGAGCGGACCTCATCCGGATAATGAATCGTTTCCATCACCAAGGTATTATCAACGACCCGGATTACCGCCATTTGTTCTTTAGAGCGAATGATGATTTTCGCTAACCCTACCTTATTCGATTCCTTGAGGGCCTGCCTCAAAAGGGAATAAGCTTTTATCCCTCCGTCATTAGGGGACATGTAATAACTCCGGTTAAAATAAATTGGATCTATTTCTTCAATTTTAACGAAATCCACGATTTCCACTGCTTTTTCTTCGTTTTGTTTTTTCAGTTGTTCTAGTTCATTGTCCGCCAATACAACAAACTTTCCCTTTGTATACTCAAAAGCGCGGACTATATCATCCTTCCCCACTTCTTTCTGACATACCGGACAAACCTTTTCGTATTTAATCGGTGAATGACATTCCTTATGCAGCGTCCTCAAAGAAATATCCTTATCCTCCGTTGCAGCATGAAGTTTGATCGGAATGTTCACCAAACCGAATGATATGCTCCCCTTCCACATCGTATGCATATTCGTCACCTCATAACTTATTTTTAAAGAGAAGAACAATTTTATTATTCCCCTTCGTTCAAAAAAAACCGAAAAAACAATTGCCAACTTTAACACTTCGTTTTTTTGGCAAAATAATGTTAATCAATTATTTGCGGAGGTAAATACAAAAATGAAACCGATGCTGCCAACCTATTACCCGGAAGCCCCCAACTCCAAGGATTGGCGTTATGAAGTCAAATATGACGGCTTTAGGGCTATTTTAACGATAGACTCCGATACCATAAGCATTTCTAGTCGGAACGAAAAGGAATTATCACCACAATTCCCGGAAATCATTGCTTACATCAAAGATCTGGACCTGGAAGAATATCTCCCGATTCAGTTAGATGGAGAATTGGTCTGGCTTACCAATCAGGCGAAAGCTGACTTTTTTCAAATACAGTGGCGAGGACGCCTTGGGAAACAATCCTTAATTTCAGAAAAAGCCCGTTTTTCCCCATGCCGGTTTATAGCATTTGACCTGCTTAGCATCAGCGGAAAAAACGTAGCAGCAATACCTATGGAAGAACGAAGGAAATTGATGTTGAATATGGGGGCAAATCTTGGCTTTCCTATGCCTCCTGATCCCAAAGAAAAGGCTTTGATACAATTAATTGAGAGTTTTGACGTTTTGGATAATGCCTTGAATAAGGTCACCCTATTAGATGGCGAAGGGGTTGTCGCCAAGGAAATTCGTGGTTCTTGGCAAGAAGGAAAACGTACTACCTCTTGGATTAAGGTGAAAAATTGGAAGACCGTTTCTTGTTTCATTACAGCATTGCACAAAGAAAATGGTTACGTTTCCCTCGCCGTTTTCAAAGAAGGTGTCGTAACCAAAATCGGAAGTGTGAAAAATGGACTGAGTGCTCAAGATAAAAGGATATTGCATGAACTGATCAAGCAAAATGCATCAGACGAAGACGCACAATATTTTTATATCCATCCATCCATTTGCATCGAAGTTCAATTCTTACACGTGTATGAGGAAAATGAATTGCGTGAGCCTCAGTTTTCGCAATGGCTTTTACAAACGGCTCCCGAAGAATGTACCTGGGAGAAATTCGTGCTAGGTCAATATACTTTTCCAGATACGGTACAAATAACTTCCAGGGATAAACCGCTTTGGATAACAGGAGATGAACAGGTGGTAAAAGTTGAATACCTTCATTATTTACGGGAGGTTTCAGCTTTCTTTTTACCCTTCTTGAAGGATAAACTGCTTACGACGATCCGCTATCCTCACGGCACTTTGGATAAAGAAAGATTTTTCCAGAAAAACAAACCTGAATATGCGCCGTCCTTTATTAAAACGTTCATTGATGAGGATATCGAGTATATGCTATGTAACGATATTGAAACGCTTCTTTGGTTTGGCAATCAACTTGCATTGGAATTCCATGCGCCATTTCAGAAAGCGGGTAAAACACGCCCCGACGAAATCGTCCTGGACTTGGATCCTCCTTCCATCGAATTTTTCTCCTTAGCGATAAAGGCCGCACAGGAAATAAAAAAGGTGATGGAATCATTAAGGATAAAAGCTTTTGTAAAAACGTCAGGTAACAAAGGACTGCAAATTCACATCCCACTGCCTGAAGACAGATTTACTTATCAGGAGACACGCATTTTCACCGACTTTCTCGGTGACTACTTAACAAGTTCCAACCCAAATGATTTTACAACGGAAAGAATGAAAATTAATCGGCATAATCGACTATACTTGGACTTTGTTCAGCATAGTGAAGGAAAAACCATCATCATTCCTTATTCCCCGCGGGGAAATTCTTTCGCTGGTGTGGCTACACCTTTGTTTTGGGAGGAAGTGGACGAAAGTCTCCAGTTAAAGGACTTTACGATTGAAACCATACCAAACAGAATAAAAAGAGAAGGGTGTGCATTTATGGATTACAGACTCGTCGATAATGGGCCAGCCTTTTTGGAAGTATTGTCGTTCCTAAAACAAAAAAGACCAATAACTAATTGGCAAGATGGAAAGTTGCTCTAGAAACGCGCTTTCCGCGGGCGGGTTTTGCTTTGATGCAGCTTGGCAGACAGTCGAGCGGTTAGGGAGCGGACTTCTGAAATTAACTCGAACATTTTTTTGAAGGATAGTAATTCTGATCGTTGATTTCCACTCCAGGCACTCGCTTTCCGCGGGCGGTCCGGGAGCCTCCTCGGCGCTCTTGCGCCTGTGGGGTCTCCCTTGGACTCGCTTTTCCCGCAGGAGTCTCGCGCCTTCCGTTCCAATCAACTTTGTGTATTATAAGAAAAAACTGCTGGCTCGTCTTATTCCGAATCCTATTTAAGACTAGTTTATCCTTCAGTTTTTTTTATGTAATCCTTAATGGATGGAAGAAATTTGCGACACTCCTGCCGAATAACTGGCTAGTCGAGACCCCACAGGCTCTTGAGCCGAGGAGGCTTGGCAGACAGTCGGCGGAAAGTGAGCGGATCTGAAATCAACTGCAATTTTTTCAAATAAGAAAACTGCAGGCAAACTCACTTTTCTTCGAGTTTGCCTGCAGTCTGAAAATTTCTTTATAATTTTGTTTTCAAATAACTTTGAACTTCATCCTGAAGCTTGGCATATAAGCTTGTTTCCAATTCAAAATCCTCTTTTTCAAGTACTTCAAATTTTTCAGGCTGAACTAAATCTATTTCAATCGATATCTTGAATTCATAGGTTGCGTTCCCAATTAAATCAATTGAATACTTTTGGCTTTCTACATCATGGTGGACCACGCATTTAACTTTTCCGCCGTTATTGTAGACAGATATTTCACTTTCCAAAGCGTTTAAACCAACAGAGCATGTTACTAGGCTTGAAGCCGACATCGCCGTTCCACATGCATTCGTGAAGCCTACCCCCCGTTCGAATGTCCGCACATAAATGCTCCCTGGTTCCAGCTCTTTCACAAAGCTGACATTGACACCATCAGGGAAAAGCTCATTCGGTTGATTGACCTTTGTTGAAAGTTCATCCTGCAAATCACTTTGTAAAACCTCACTATCGACGAGCGTGATCAAATGTGGATTAGGAACTGCCAATGCCGAAAATAATAAGGTATCATGAAGTTCCGGCAATAATTCGTTTTGCAATTGTTCTTTAGCCAATACAAGAGGTAGATCCTTCACATTAAAACTTACCGGGGAAATTTCCACCTTGAAAGTCGGAATTCCCTCATAAATATCTTCCGTTTTTTCCACGAGTAGATTTGCCTTCATGGTTTCCACGATCATTTTATCGAGCCCTAAAACGTCGTTCGCGTAACGTGCAACACAGCGAAGTCCATTGCCGCACATCGAGGCTTCCGATCCATCCGCATTAAAGACACGCATCCGGCAGTCAGCATGTTCACTTTTCATTACGAACAAAATACCATCCGCTCCAAGCCTCTCCCTATCGCATAGGGCCTTCGCGAAATTTTTCCGCTCTTCTTCAGTAAACGTCAGGGTCGTAGTCAATTCATCAATGATTAAGAAATCATTTCCTGAACCATGGCTTTTTAAACCTTCAATAATCATCCTGTCACATCCTCTAATATGCTGCTTGTCATTTATCATTTTTTTAATATTCTATATCATAGCATTTTCAAGATGGATGTGTCATCGCGTAAATCACAATAAATCCATTTTTTCCGTTGAAAAAACCAATAAGAAGAGCGGTTGGAATAAGAATTAACTCATTCCAACCGCTCTTTTGAATTATTAACCGATCATACCAATGATGAAATAGACGATAAACATTCCGGCACTCACATACATCGGGGCTGACACTTCTCTCGCTTTTCCGGTTACAAGCTTTAAGAACGGGTACAGGATGAAACCGAATGCCATTCCATCGGCAATACTGTAAGTGAAAGGAATGATCGTGATGATCATGATTGCAGGTATGCTCTCGGTTAAATCGCTGAAATCCAGCTCTTTAATATTTCCGAGCATCAAAATGCCAATGATAATTAAGATGGGGGCAATGGCGCTATCAGGGATTACTTTAATCACCGGTATAAATAGCAGTGAAAGAATGAATAGCACGCCCGTCACCACTGAAGTAAAACCAGTTCTGCCTCCTGATGCGATCCCAGCTGCCGTTTCTACTGTAGCAACGGTAGGACTCGAACCGAATATGCCTGAAAACAGAACGGACACACTTGTCGCCTGCAACGACTTTTTATAGGCATCCTGGCGGTTTATGCTATCTACATGCCCGTGTACAAGACCAATATTTTCAAAAACAAGAACCATCGTCATCGCAAATACACTTATCCAGAATTCAATCCGGTTCGCTTCCAAGAACGATAATGAAAAGAAGAGATCGCCGTAGGAAGCTGTGTCAATGCCTGAAAAATGGATTTTTGACAGTTGAACCGTCCCGAACCAATACGCAATAAGGCTGCCTGCCAGGATGGTAATCATGAAATTACCGGGGACATTCTTGATGAACAGAGTGATTGCCAGTAAAAAGGTCAACACCGTTGCACACACCGCTGGATCGCTTAAATCTCCCAGTGCGACGATAGATGATGAACCTCTCGTGATTATCCCGCCCTTCTCGAGACCGATTAGCATCAAGAATAAGCCAAGACCGACAGATATGGCTTCTTTTATCGACCTTGGGATCGAATCACTGATTAACTTAGAGTATTTTGTAAAAGCGATGACTACAAAAATAACCCCTGAGACAAACACAGCACCAAGTGCCGATTGCCAAGATAGACCCATTCCTTGAACCATGGTATAAGCAAATAGGGCATTTACGCCCATTCCTGGAACGAGGAGGATTGGGACATTCGCCCAAAGTCCTATCATGACACAGCTTAAAGCAGATAAAATAATCGTCGCAATCACTGCACCATTAATCGGAATGCCCGCTTCCGATAAAATCAGGGAATTCACGATGAGAATATAGACTATTGTAAAATAGCCGACCACTCCAGCAAGGATTTCACGTTTTCCATTCGTTCCATAGTCGGAAAAATGAAAAAACGTTTCCAAGTTTAATTTCTTCATGTTGTATCCTTATTAAATTTATCCCTCGCCCACCCGTTTGTATTAGTGACAAACTACACTTGGCGATTTTAACAAAAAAAAGGATAAAAATAAATAGTATTGATCAAAATTTGAAAAAAACTGTCGGAAATAATCCCGACAGCCTCGTTGAATATATTATTTTTGTCCTTCCGCATACCCATCGACTACCAATTCCAGCTTCCCTGTATCAGGTGAAATGATAAGACCATGTACAGGAATATTTTTAGGGATCAAAGGGTGTCCTTTAATCACTTCCACACTTTTCTTACAACTTTCATAAACATCATCAAAACCGCGAAGCCAACTGCGAATATCTATTCCTGAAGCTCCAAGGGTATCGATGGTGCTCTGTGGAATATCACGTTCGAGCATCTTCCCTACTAGAGAATCAGCATCTACTGATGCCATCCCGCAATCATGGTGAGGAATGACCAATACTTCATCTGCCTTTAGCTCATAAACGGCAACAAGGATACTCCGCATGACACTTCCGAATGGATGGGAGACGATTGCCCCGGCAGTCTTCAGGATTTTGACATCGCCATTTTTGACATTCAAGGATTTTGGCAATAGTTCAACGAGCCGAGTGTCCATACAGCTTATGATGACCATACGTTTCTCAGGGAACTTATCAGTTCTATACTTGACATATTCACCTTTTTCTACAAACTGTTCATTAAAATCAAGAATCTCATTAAGTAAACTCATATTTACCACCTTTTTATTTTGTATTTAATCTATGTATTCCATTATGATTATATCAAATATCTAAAAGATTTGCTAAAGGGTAACCATAGTCAATTTGAACGATGATTTAGAGTGGCTGCACAGAACCCAAAGACGATGATTTTAGGAATTTCATCAACATTTGATGAAAAAGAAAGTATGGGTGTATTTGTCTTGAATCGTTTCCCCCACTCCAAAGGCATCCAGCCCTCTTGGTATGAAACGATCTTCCCCCCTTCTATTGTGGCAATCTCGAATGAATTCACACTTCCCGGCGTTTCAATGGGCATCCATTCCGTACCATCTTCCTTATATATCATTCCATTAATCTTCACGAATGACCGATTTTCTTGATACGATCCAATAATGCCGCCCTGATCATCCATGATCGTCATTTTATTGAAAAGTCCCCTTTGGATATGGTACTTAGCCAGCAAACGCCCCTCATTGTCCACCAGTTCATAACGCTTGGCCAGGAGCATCGACAAGAAATTGGGGATCATCCACATGAACCACTTCATATTCAAATCCCGTACCTCGCCCATTAGCGACCCATCCGGCGCAAAGAGAAGCAGGCGCAATGTCGGTGCTGGCATAAAAGTCAATAAAACATGTTCATTTTTAAATAACCCAGCATTTGTCCCGATGTGTTCATCAGGCAATTCCTTCATTCTATTTTCATATATACGATGACTGACAAATTGGGCAATGCTAAAGAAAATAAAAGGAGACGTTATCAATAGTATATTGCCCGGTATCATCGAAAAAATATGGCAAATGAAAAATACAATGGCCAAAAGAAGTGATATCCAAGATGCATGAAAATTTGAATTGCTCGTTTTCTGATAATATTCACGTATATTCATATCCTGCTCTGCTCCTCACTCCTTACAAGAAAGATTGCCGCCTTGAACGAAAATTTATTAGCATTACCACCAGCCGCCCGGCATCCACTTCCTAAAAGTGCATTGAAGTAGTTATCATAATACTTTATTCGCTTTAATGTGATCTATTCCCTTTTTAATGTAGGGTACTTCCCAACTTGGTTCAAATAAAAAAGGACTCCGAATTGAACGGAATCCTTTTACATCATTACTATAATATCCTGAAAATCAACGGGAACCTATAATCCGTTCCTTCATAAGCCCTAACGGCAGCTATGATGGTGAATACGACTAAAGCTATCCCGATAACCGGCAATAGCAAGAATCCAACCAATACTATAGTGAGTATACCTGCAACTATTGAATATACGGTGTAGGAAATGAAAAAATTCAGGTATTCCCTTCCGTGATAATCCACAAATTGTGACGAGTCCTTCTTCAATAACCAAATCACCAAAGGACCGATAAATGCTGTAAAAAAGCTGATCACATAAATAAGGGCAGCAAACACTCTTTCATCTTTAGTAGGCATAGTGTCTTCTCCTCCTTTCTCATATGAATAATTACGAATCAAGTGTAAAATAGTTTCATTTTTCCTCTTATTATATTCGAAAAAGGTAAAATTGGACTGCCTTTTCTTCATAAAACCCAATTGGCAATACATATGACAAAAAATCAGAATATGTTCATCCGTCTTGTGCATACAGTTTAAATAATGGATGTCCCATATCTTCTAGAATGGAGTGATGTTTTTTTGCTGAACGAATTTCAAGCCTTCATCCTTGGGATCATTCAAGGCTTGACTGAGTTTTTACCTATTTCAAGCACTGGACATTTATATTTAGGACGGCATATTTTCCATCTTGACGAGGCCGGCATTTTTCTGGATACCATGCTCCATATCGGAACCTTGCTGGCGTTATTGGTCGTCTATAAGAATGACATTATTGCTCTTTTGAAAAACCCTTTCTCCAAAATGACTCTGCTTCTCATTGCCGGGACAATCCCTGCAGTGATTGCCGGCATTTTACTCGGGGATTGGTTCGATGGCCTTTCAAAAACAGGCGTGACAATAGGCTGGGAATTTTTAGCGACCGGACTGATTTTATGGGTAGCGGACGGAGTAAGAAAAGGCGGCAAATCCCTTAATGAAATTTCGATTAAAGATGCCTTGATCATCGGTACCTTCCAAGCCGCTGCCATCATGCCTGCCCTTTCGCGTTCCGGCCTAACGATAGCCGCTGGCCTATTCTGCAGGCTGAATAGGGCCACTGCAGCCTATTTTTCCTTTTTACTATCAATTCCTGCCATTACCGGGGGAATTGTATTTCAGATGAAACCGATTTTTACAGGAGAAGTTGAACGGCTTCCACTCACTGCTCTATTCGTCGGAACCCTGGCAGCAGCAATCTTTGGTTATATAGCCGTAGTATGGATGATCGATTTCTTAAAAAAGCGTTCACTGAAAATATTCTCCATATATGTATGGACCCTCGGCGTAATCATTTTATTCATGCAATTCACAGGTGAATTTTAAAGAAAAAAGCAGGCGGAAAAATCAGTTTTTCATGGAAAAATGCATACGTTTGCCTTTCAAATTCACCCTTGTTGAAAAAGTTGAAATTTGACGAAAAAAAAAGGCAAAAAACCTATTCCCAAACCGTTTTTTTTTTAGTATTATACCTTCGTAAGGTTCTTTTGACTTGCATATTTTCTGACAATAAAAATAGGGAAGGCAAATGGTGCGCCACCGGTTTCCGGTTCTAGTGGGTTCGATTCCCACCCCGAAATTTTTTGATGAACGACTTAAAAAATTTCGAGGGTGGGCAGCGACTACGCATAAGAACTGCCCTCAAACGGAGGGACGGAAATGTTAAAAAAGAGAGATTTCACAGATTGTTTTTCTCTTTATGAACAAATGACGCATCCAGATGTCTTCCCTTTCGTGCGCCATAAAGTAGATTCATATGAAGAATATGTTTTCATTACTAAGCAAACGATCGAAGCCGAAGATGCTGGGCAACTCATTTCACGAACAATCTTGGATGAATGGGAAAATCCCATCGGTTGTATTTCTTTATACGATATTGAAAATGGTGCAGGTTTCTTAGGCACATGGCTTGGCAAGCCTTATCATGGAAAAGGGTATAATGTCGTTGCAAAAGACGCTTTCTTTAAAGAGCTTTTTTTCGAGCTCGGTTTGGAAACGGTCTTCATGCGTATTCGCAAAAAAAATATCCGCTCTATAAAAGCCGCAGAAAAGCTTCCCTATGCCGTCAATGCCAACGAAACAAGAAAATCCCTTTATGATCAGATCAATCATGAAGGAGATATCTACGATTTGTATGAAATCCCTAAAGATTTATACACCTTTCATATCCTTAGACAGCATGATGATGACGAACAGCAGTTACTTGAAGCATAGAGCGAAGAACATTTCAACATGACTTTGTTTATCTTTTCATATAATGGCCGGAGCTTCCAAACCTGGAAAGCTCTTTTTTCCATTTTCACAGGATGTTTAACATCGTTTGCTGCAAATCCCTATTATTTTTAGGGATATTTTTTTATAATGAATACAATTGACCAATTCAACAATATATTCAAAGCGTCATTGAAAGGACTTAATCATGAAAAAAACATTTGCTTTTATCGTGCAGCTCATCTTCCTGCTCATCATTTGCAAGCTCGGCTATTATTTAGCCAATTTACTTCATTTACCCATACCAGGCAACGTCATCGGTATGATTCTATTATTCGGTTTATTACAGACGAAGGTTATAAAAGTCGAATGGATTGAACTTACTTCAGGATTTTTGGTGAAGCACTTAGCCTTTTTCTTCATTCCCATTTCAATCAGTTTAATGACCATGGGATGGCTTTTCATTAAATTCGGTTTGCCATTGGCACTAACATTGGGAGTCAGCCTGATTTTTGGATTCATCGTTTCAGCTTGGACCGTTCAGAAGCTATCCCATAGAGGAGAGGTTAAGCAGCATGACAGCGCTCATCACAACTTATAGCATCTTGATAACCATCCTAGCCTATTTCATCGGAAGGAAAATATATGCTAAACATCCATCACCTTTTACGACGCCCGTATTTTTCAGTACGGTTACAATTATTCTCGTACTGCTGATCAGCGGTTTGGACTTCGAAGATTATTCACCAGGAAAAGACATCATCACCTATTTCCTGGGACCGGCTACCGTTGCTTTGGCCGTACCACTTTTTAAAAATAGAAAAATAATCGTAAAATATGCAATGCCGGCAATTAGCGGCATGATTTTTGGTCTTTTGGTCACATTGATCATTGCCTTCGCCATCGCTAAAGCATTTTCACTTCCGCAATTCATACTCCAAGGATTGGCAGTTAAATCCATTACAGTGCCCATCGCTGTTGAAATCACGGAACTTTATGGCGGAAATTCCAATATATCAGCAGCCTTCGTCATTTTGACTGGGGTACTTGGTACGATGATTGCTCCAAAAATGATGGATAAACTGAACATTACGATGCCCTTTGCACGTGGTATCGCTTATGGTACGATCGCGCATGGTCTCGGAACGGCTCAAGCTGCCCAGGAAAGTGAGTTTACCGGGGCTGTCGCTGGTGCGGCAATGGCTATCGCAGGTATCCTTATTTCCTGTTTCTTTCCTTTTATAAGTAATTTCTTATAATATAAAAAGAACCGCAGCGTCAACGACGTTTGAAGTGAACCCAAAAAGTTAGACACTTTATTTACTTAGGCAGCCTTGAGGGCATGAACCCGGTAATCTACCGGGCTCATGCCTTTCTTACGATTAGTCAATGTCTTTGTTTGAATTAATTTATTAGTATTTAGAATGTACAGAGTGTT